>DAIPXU010000058.1:0-8091 GCA_036783055.1 Burkholderiaceae bacterium
ATATCGATTGTGAGCGGGGTCCCACTCTAATGGTTGCGCGTATCGCCGAAGAGGTTCAGGGACTCATCGCCGATTACGTTGCGCGGCGATACGGGGTGGGTGACCGGCAACATGGCTGATATGAAGCGCCCCGAGAAGATTCTCGGGGTCAAGGGAATGAATGACCTGCTGCCGGAAGAGATGGCCCGGTGGGAGTGGTTGGAGTCCCTTGTATCGAATCTGTTTCGTGACTACGGCTACGGCCAGATTCGGACCCCCATATTGGAGTCCACGGCCCTCTTCGTTCGTGGCATTGGCGAAGTCACCGACATCGTGGAGAAGGAGATGTACACCTTCACCGACGCGCTCAATGGCGAGCAACTCACCATGCGACCAGAGAACACGGCGGCGGTGGTGCGGGCAAGTATTGAGCACAGCATGCTCTACGACGGGCCGCGACGACTCTGGTACTTCGGCCCCATGTTTCGACACGAGCGGCCGCAGAAGGGGCGCTACCGACAGTTCTATCAGTTCGGTGTCGAGGCCCTGGGACAGCCCGAACCCGAGGTTGATGCCGAGCAACTCTTGATGGTATGGCGGCTCTGGGAGCGCCTGGGGCTTGAGCGGGCCGATCGACCCAGTCTCGAGATCAACTCACTGGGGCAGACCGAGGAACGGCTCGCCCATCGCCAGGCACTCATTGCGTATTTCGAGAACCATGCCGGCGACTTGGATGCCGAAGCCCAACGCCGCCTGCATTCGAACCCCTTGCGCATTCTGGATTCAAAGAATCCGGCGATGGCCGGTCTCATCGAGGGTGCCCCGCGACTCCCCGATTTTCTTGGGCCCCAATCGCTTGCGCATCAGGAGCGGGTCTTGGGCGCCTTGCAAGCCGCAGGCGTCCCTTATCGGCTCAATCCGCGTTTGGTTCGAGGACTCGACTATTACAACCTCACCGTGTTCGAGTGGGTGACCGACAAACTCGGAGCCCAGGGCACCGTCTGTGGTGGCGGACGCTACGATGGTCTTATTGAGCAGATGGGCGGCAAGCCTTCGCCTGCCTGTGGAATGGCCATGGGAGTTGAGCGACTTCTGGCGTTGCTCGAGTCCGTGGGTCGGCTGGGTGCCAGTGCGGGCCCGGACGTCTATCTGGTTCACTGGGTGGAGGGCTCCGATTCAGCTGCGCTCATCTGTGCCGAACAACTCCGCAATGCTGGAATGTCTGTTCAAATGCATGCAGGGGGAGGCAGTTTAAAGTCCCAGATGAAGCGTGCCGATGCGAGTGGCGCTCGCTTTGCTGTGCTAATGGGTGAGTCGGAACTGGCCTCTAATCAAGTCACCGTGAAGGTGCTTCGTGCGGGGGAAAGCGCTGAGAGGCCACAGACTCCGCAGACCCTGCAGACCAATCAGACTGCCCAGATCACAATGCCCTTGGCAGGCGCGGTGAAGTGGATGCAGGAATTGCAAAATTGAGACGAGTTAAGAAGAGGACAGTGAAGTGCGTGAGGATTTAGAGCAGCAAGAGCAGTTCGATGCGATCAAGGGCTTCTGGCGCGACAACCGCCGGTGGATTCTCCAGCTCTTCATTGCGATTGCCGGTGGCTGGACCGCTTATCAGGGCTATCGCCTGTGGGACTCGAGCCGCGCAGAGGAAGCCAGCATTTATCTGGGACGCCTCGAGTTGGCGCTTGAGCAACAAAAGCTCGATGAGGCCATGGCCAATGGCGATCGCCGCGTTCAAGATTTCTCTGGAACCACCCAGGCCGCCCTTGGGGCTTTGCGCATAGCGAAGGCCCAAGTCATGGCCGGCGACTTGGAGAAGGCCGCGGGCTTTCTCGAGAAGGCCTCGAACCATTCCGACCCCTCGATTGCATGGATTGCTCGACTCCGTCATGCCGCGGTGCTCATCGATCTCGATCGCCTCGATGCCGCCCTCAAGCAGCTCGATGGCAAGCCCCCTGCGTCCTTCGAGGCGGCTGTGTTCGATCGTCGCGGTGATGTCTTGTTGCTTCTGAACCGTTTCGATGAGGCGCGCACCGCGTGGGAGTCTGCGAAGAAGGCATACGCTGCTGCGGGCCCACAGGGGGGTGGTCGCAGCGAAGAGTTGCTCGGTCGAAAATTGTCGACGCTCGATGCCTTCAAGTCTTCTCCGCCCGATGCGCCCGCCGTCTCTTCTCAATCCAAATCAGGGGCAAAGCCATGAGTCCACTCACCACCGTGGGGGTGCACCTGCGGGGGCGCAGGGGCCTGATGGCGATTGCGCTCGTGGGTGGCTGGGGCTTGGCCGGATGCTCGGGCCCGAGCAAGCCCAAGCCCGCCAGGCTCAATGACTTCAAGTCTGAGTTGTCTCTCAAAGTCGTTTGGCAATCGAGCGCTGGGCGGACATCCCCCGCCTCATCTGGCCAGGGATGGTTCTCCCCTGGCGTCTCAGATGGCCTGGTGGTCATTGCCGAGCGTGCGGGGGTTGTGCGTGCTTTCGATCTCTCCACTGGCGCGTCGAAATGGACCGTGGATCTCAAGGCCCCGATTCAAGCCGGCGTTGCTTCGGGCGGCGGTGCGGGCGAGGGCAGTTTTGCCGTCGTAACCCAAGCGGGCGATTTGGCTCTCATCGACTCCAAGGGCGAACTTCGTTGGCGGGTGCCACTCGGTGGCCTTCCACTCGAGGCCCCGGTTCTATCGGGTGGCCATGCAGTGGTGCGACTTGCCGACAACCGAGTGGTGGCCTGGTCTTTGGTGTCGGGTGAGCGTCGGTGGGTCTTTCAGCGAACCCTTCCCAGCCTTGTCCTCCATGGGCAGTCGGGCATGCGTGGAATTGCCTCCACCAATGAGGAGGCCTCGGGCGAGGGCCTGGGAGTTGCCGACTTGCTGGTGGGTCTCCCCGGCGGCCGTCTTGCCTGGCTAAGTGGCGTCAATGGCGCGCTTCGCTGGGAGACGCAGGCAGCAGTTCCGCGCGGAAGCAACGAAGTCGAGCGGATTGCCGATTTGCTGGGTGCCCCTTCCATTTTTGCCGACACCGTCTGTGTGTCGGCCTATCAGACCCAGGTGGCCTGCCATGCGGTGGAGAACGGCCGCCCGATTTGGCAGAAACGTTTTGCCGGAGCCCTTCCGCTGGCGATTGATCAGCGACTGGTGGTGGGAGTCGATAGCAGCGATCGAATCACTGCATTTGAGCGCTCGCAGGGTGAATCTCTGTGGACCCAAGAAGGGCTCTTCCTTCGTCGACTCTCTGCACCGGTGAGTTTTGACCGAGCCATCTGGGTGGCCGATGGCGAGGGCTATCTGCATGGCCTGTCTCGCGAGAACGGCCAGTTCATTGCTCGGATGCGATTGGACGCCAAGCCCTCTGGCCCCATGCGGGTCACCAAGCAGGGCCTGGTGGTGCAGACGGAGTCGGGCCGGCTCTACCTGCTTCGCCCCTAAGCGGCGCGATGTCTGCCAAGCCGGTGATTGCCCTGGTGGGCCGCCCCAACGTGGGCAAGTCCACCCTGTTCAATCGCCTCACCCGTTCACGCGATGCGCTGGTGGCAGACTATCCCGGCCTCACCCGAGACCGTCACTATGGCGAGGGCCGCGTGGGCCCAGGTCCCTATTGGGTCATTGACACCGGTGGCCTCGAGCCGATTGCCAAGGACGGCATTTTTCACCAGATGGCGCGGCAGAGTCTTCAGGCAGTGGCCGAATCCGACGCAGTGGTCTTTCTTGTGGACGGCCGCTCGGGTGTCTCGCCCCAAGACCTTCAGATTGCCGAGCAACTCAGGCGCTCCGGTCGGCCCGTTGTCTTGGCGGTGAACAAGCTCGAGGGCCTCACGGCCGAGGGCCGAACCGGCGAGTTCTATGAACTGGGCCTGGGTGAACCCTTCGCACTCTCTGCTGCCCATGGCGATGGGGTCCATTCATTGATGGACCAGGTCTTCGCGCGACTGCCAGTGAACAAAGATGAGGAAGCCGACCCCGAAGACGAGGAAGAGATGTTGGTCGACGAGTCCATGCCTGGCCGACGACTGCCTGCCAAGGGACTTCGCGTGGCAATTGTCGGACGGCCCAATGTGGGGAAGTCGACCCTGGTCAACACCCTGCTGGGTGAAGAACGGGTGATTGCATTTGATATGCCGGGCACCACCCGCGATGCAATTGAGATTGGCTTTGAGCGCGATGGCCATCGATACCGACTGGTGGACACAGCGGGACTGCGCCGAAAGGGGAAGGTCTTCGAGGCGATTGAGAAGTTCTCGGTGATCAAGACCCTGCAGGCGGTGGAGGCCGCCCACGTGGTGATTCTTCTGCTTGATGCCCAACAAGACGTCTCCGACCAAGATGCCCACATTGCTGGCTTTGTGGCCGAGTCGGGGCGTGCACTCGTGGTGGGCGTCAACAAGTGGGACGGACTGGATTCTGTGGTGCGCGATGAGGTCAAGCGGCAGGTCACGCGCAAGCTGCCGTTTATTGCCTGGGCTCGCTTTCATTACCTTTCGGCCCAGCGTGGGCATGGTGTCGATGCCTTGATGCGCTCGGTCCTTGACTCGTATGCGGCAGCAACACGCAAACTCTCAACGCCCAAACTCACGCGGGCCCTGCGAGAGGCAGTCGAGCGCCAACAACCCCCTCGACGCGGATCCATTCGTCCAAAACTACGGTATGCCCACCAGGGAGGACAGAATCCGCCCATTGTGGTGGTCCATGGAAACTCCCTGGATGCGGTGACCGATGTCTACAAGCGTTACCTTGAATCGCAGATTCGCCAGCGTTTTGATCTGGAGGGCACACCGCTGCGAATTGAATGGAAGAAGACGACAAATCCCTACGCCACGTCGGACTGATTCAAGGCCATCGTCCGGGGATTCCAGGGAATCATTGGGCTATAGTTTGGTCTCAATCATGTTGGTGTTTCCCGTCTCATAACCCATAACTAAATCGGAGCATGGTGATGTCTAAGAACGTAGGGCAGGCACTTCAAGACCCCTTCCTCAATGCCCTGCGCAAAGAGCATGTCTCGGTGTCGGTTTACCTCGTCAATGGAATCAAGCTTCAGGGCCACATCGAATCCTTTGATCAGTATGTGGTGCTGCTCAAGAACACGGTCACCCAGATGGTCTACAAGCACGCCATCTCCACCATCGTCCCCTCCCGCGCGGTGAACTTCACCCCCGAGGTTGACAGCTGAGCGATCTCGCCAGTTTTTCGGCGTCCTCCCAAGGCGCGTCCTCCGAGTTCTCTCGCGCCCCCCGCACTCTCATCGTCGCGCTCGAGATTGGAAGAGCCGGCCCGCCCGATTTCGAGGAGATTGCCTCTCTTGCCCAATCGGCCGGTGCCGAGGTTCTTCATTGCGTTACCGGCCGTCGCGACCGCCCCGATCCCGCCCTGTTTGTGGGGGCGGGAAAGGCCGACGAGATTCGGCTTGCCTGCCTCTCAATGGGCATCGAACTGGTTGTCTTCGACCATGAACTCAGTGCCGCCCAGCAGCGAAACCTCTCCCGTCTGATTGGTCAGCGGGTCATCGACCGCGTCGCCTTGATACTCGATATTTTTGCGCTTCGTGCCCGCAGCCACGAGGGCAAGCTGCAGGTTGAGCTCGCCCAGCTCGATTACCTGTCTGCGCGACTTGTCCGAGGCTGGACGCACCTTGAGCGGCAGAAGGGCGGCATCGGACTTCGCGGTCCGGGTGAGACGCAGCTCGAGACCGATCGCCGACTCATCGGCCAACGGGTGCGCCAGCTCAAGGCCCGCCTGGCCACCATGGAAAAACAGCGAATCAATCGGCGCCGGGCCCGCGAGAAGGCCGGCACGCTCAATGTCTCTCTGGTGGGCTATACCAACGCAGGAAAGTCCACGCTGTTCAACGCACTCACTCACGCCGGTGTGTTTGCTGCCAATCAACTCTTTGCCACCCTCGACACCACGAGTCGACGCGTGTTTCTGGAGCCCCCCGATCGTTTCATGGTCCTCTCAGACACAGTGGGGTTCATCAAAGCCCTGCCTCACACCCTGGTCGAGGCCTTCCAATCCACCCTGCAAGAGGCGGCCGATGCCGATTTGCTTTTGCATGTTGTGGACGCCTCGGATCCCGAGCGGTCATCTCGGATGGCTGCTGTCGAGGATGTTCTGCAGGAGGTCGGGGCGGCCGGGGTCCCCCGCATCGAGGTCTTCAACAAGATTGATCTAGCGGGAATGCCCCCACGGGTCGAGCGAGACCCGCATGGTAGGATCTGCCGCGTGTGGTTGAGTGCTGCGCGAGGAATAGGCCTTGCGGGAGTTCGGCAGGGTGTGGTCTCACACGGCTGGCCGGAAGCAGATCATGCAGTCAATGTCAGCGCAGAAGCCACTTTCATCGATTAAGCAGACTATGCAGATTATTCAACGACTGGGGCATGGCCTCCGCGGTTTCCGATTCGATCGCCTGACAGAGATTTTTTCTCTGGGTGATCCCCGTTGGGGAAAGGGATCCGATTCGAGTGATTCCAAAGGCGAGGGTGGCAATGAGTCCAAGCCCGAGTCTCAAGGGGGCCAGGAGCCCTCGAACAACAACGACAATCGACGCCCCAGTGGCGGTGGCAATCAACCCCCCGATCTCGACGAGGTCTGGAGAGATTTCAATCGACGCCTGAGTGGACTCTTCGGCGGCCGCAAGGGCGGCAGTGGGGGCGGCCCGCGCAATCCATGGGGCGGAAACAATGGTGGCCGGGGCAACGGCGGCGGATCGGGTGGTGGCAGTGGACTGCCTCCCATCCAGTTCTCTGGCGGCCTGGTGGGCATGGTCCTGGGCGGTTTTCTTCTTATTTGGCTCGCCAGCGGCTTCTATATTGTTCAAGAGGGCCAGACCAGCCTGGTCTTGCGTTTTGGCCAATATGCCTACAGCACCGGGGCTGGATTCAAATGGCGTGCGCCGTATCCAATCGAGGCCCACGAACTTGTCAATGTGGCCCAGCTTCGGCAGGCCACGGTGGGCTACCGAGGGGAGCGGGCGGGACAGAGCCGAGACTCGCTCATGCTCACCAAAGACGAGAACATGATCGACATACAGTTCGCGGTGCAATACCGGGTGGGCCAGCCCGAGGCTTATTTGTTCAACAACGTGCGCCCCGATGACATCGTTCAGCAGGCGGCCGAGACCGCCATGCGTGAGGTGGTGGGCCGCAGTCTAAGTGATGCCGTGCTCTACGAGAACAAAGAGGCCATTGGTCGAGAGGCGCTCAACATTACGCAGCGAATTGCCGATCGGTATGAGTCTGGAATCACCATTGTGAATGTCACGATCCAGAACGTTCAGCCGCCCGAAGAGGTTCAGGCGGCTTTCAGCGATGCGATTAAGGCGGCGCAAGACTCCGAGCGGCTCAAGAATGAGGGCCAGGCCTACGCCAACGACGTTATTCCCAGGGCACGTGGTTCGGCCGAGCGTCTGGTCGAAGAAGCAGAGGGCTATCGGGAGCGAATCGTGGCCCAGGCCCAGGGTGACTCCGAGCGATTTCGGAGGGTTGTGGCTGAGTACAACAAGGCCCCAGGCGTGACCCGGGAGCGGATGTACCTCGAGACCATGCAAGAGGTCTTCACCAATGTGAGCAAGGTCATGGTGGATTCCAAGTCCAACAGCAACCTGTTGTACCTGCCGCTCGACAAACTGCTTCAGCAGACCTCCGATGCGGCTCGTCAGAGTGCGGCCTCGGCCGCCGCCTCTGCCTCGGGCCAGGCCAACACCGCAGCGCCCGCAAGCCCCTCCGTTCCCGCTGCGGCACCCGAACCGGCTCGAACCCCTGCGGCCCCGAGCCTGCGTGATCGTCTGAGGGAGGCCCGATAATGAATCGCGTATTTGGTATTGCCTCCATTGTTGTGGCCCTGGGCTTTGTGATCAACGCCTGTATTTTTGTTGTCGACCAGCGCCAATACGCCTTGGTCTTCGGCCTTGGTGAAATCAAGCGTGTCATTGCCGATCCGGGCCTGCACTTCAAACTGCCCCCACCCTTTCAAAACGTTGTATTCCTGGAGAAGCGCACCCTGACCATCGATTCTCCCGATGCCTACCGCTTCATCACCAGCGAGAAGAAGAATGTGGTTGTCGATAGCTATGTGAAGTGGCGCATCGCCGATCCGCGGCGCTTCTTCACCTCCGTCGGCGGCAGC
>DAIPXU010000059.1:0-8023 GCA_036783055.1 Burkholderiaceae bacterium
ACCCCGAGAATCTTCTCGGGGCGCTTCATATCAGCCATGTTGCCGGTCCCCCACCCCGTATCGCCGCGCAACGTAATCGGCAATGAGTCCCTGAAACTCTTCGGCAATCCGCTCACCCTTTAGAGTGGGGCCACGCTCACCATCGATATAAACAGGCGCAACGGGCTGCTCGCCCGTGCCAGGCAGGCTGATTCCAATGTTGGCATGCTTGCTCTCACCAGGCCCGTTGACCACGCAGCCCATCACCGCCACGTTCATGGATTCCACGCCGGGGTATTGATTGCGCCATATCGGCATCTGCTCGCGCAGATAGTCTTGCACCTTGCTGGCAAGTTCTTGGAAGAAGGTGGAGGTGGTGCGACCACAGCCCGGGCAGGCCACCACCAGTGGCGTGAATGCCCGAAGGCCCAAGACCTGCAGCATCTCCTGGGCCACGACCACCTCGCGGCGTCGATCACCGCCGGGCTCGGGGGTGAGAGAGACACGAATCGTGTCACCAATTCCCTCTTGCAGGAGAACCGCCATGGCCGCTGTTGAGGAGACCACCCCCTTGGTGCCCATTCCGGCCTCGGTCAACCCAAGATGCAGGGGAAAGTCGCAGCGCCTTGAGAGTTCGCGATACACCGAAATGAGGTCCTGCACGGCCGAGACCTTCGCCGAGAGGGTGATGCGGGCTCGTCCGAGGCCCCAGGCCACAGCCTGCTCCGCGCTCTGAACGGCAGAGGTCACCAAGGCCTCTCGCATGACCGCCTGCGAATCCCATGGCGTGGCTCGCGCCGCATTCTCATCCATGAGCCTTGCCAAGAGTTCTTGGTCGAGGCTGCCCCAGTTCACACCAATACGCACCGGCCGCTCGTAACGCATGGCCGCCTCAACCATGGCGCCAAACTGCGTGTCGCGCTTGGCCCCACGACCCACATTGCCAGGATTGATTCGATACTTTGAGAGTGCCTCGGCACAGGCGGGCACCTCGGCCAAGAGCTTGTGTCCATTGAAATGAAAATCCCCCACCAGCGGCACCGGGCAGTTCATCTTGTCGAGTTGCTCTCGAATGGCCGGCACGGCCTGGGCCGCCTCGATGGTGTTGACCGTGATTCGAACCAACTCCGAACCGGCAAAGGCCAGATCGCGCACCTGAATGGCGGTCCCAATTGCATCGGCCGTGTCGGTGTTGGTCATCGACTGAACGACAACGGGAGAGCCGCCACCGATCACCACCTCGGTGCCCGACCATTTCACGTGAACCGCCTGCTTCATCTGTCGGACTGCGGGCCCGCAGGGAAATGGAATGCAAGTGCCGGGTTGACCAGCCCTTAGAGATTTCTGCGCATCGCCTTGAGATGCCATCGGCTCAGGCCCTTTCATGAATTTCAATGCGTTGGCTGCGACGGGTGCGGTCTTGGACCTGGCCCGCCAACTGGCCGCAGGCGGCATCGATATCGTCGCCTCGGGTTCGTCGAACCGTGACCACATGGCCCGCCTTCGAGAGAATCTCGGCAAAGGTCTTGATGCTGGCCGAAGTCGATCGCTCATAGCCCGAGCCCGGAAATGGATTGAAGGGAATGAGGTTGAACTTGCAGGAGACTGCCTCGCGCTGCACCAAGTCAATGAGCATCCAGGCCATTTCGGCTGTGTCATTGACGCCGCGAAGCATCACGTACTCAAAGGTGATGAAGTCGCGCGGCGCATGGGCGAGATAGCGCCGACAGGCCGCCATGAGTTCGGAAAGCGGGTACTTCAGATTGAGCGGGACGAGTTGCGAACGCAAATCATCGGTCGGTGCATGCAATGAGACGGCCAAGGCCACGGGACAGGCCTCGGAGAGCCGATCCATCATGGGCACAACACCCGAGGTGGAGACAGTGACGCGACGGCGCGACAGGCCATAGGCATGGTCGCTGAGCATGAGTTCGAGCGCGGGGAGCAGTTGATCAAAGTTGAGCAGTGGCTCGCCCATGCCCATGAGCACCACATTGGTCACCGGAGCAGGCAGTGCGCGGTTGGCCATGTGCAACTGACCAATGATCTCGGAGGTGCGAAGGTTCCTGGCGAAGCCCTGGCGACCCGTGGAGCAGAACCGACAGTCCACCGCACATCCTGCCTGCGAGGAGATGCACAGCGTGCCGCGGTCGTCTTCCGGGATGAAGACCGCCGCGATCGCATTGCCCTGCCCCGCATCGAGTAGCCATTTGCGGGTGCCATCGGAAGAGAGGTTGTCGCGCAGAACCGGCATGCACTCGATCACTGCATCGGAGGCCAAGCCCGATCGGAAGGACTTGGCAAGGTCGGTCATGGACTCGAAGCTGGTGGCCTGGCGCTGGTGCAACCACTGCAGCAACTGCCGGGCCCTGAACGGCTTCTCACCGCGCGCCACCACCCAGGCCTCGAGGGCCTGGGGGCCGAAATCAAGCAGGTTGACTGGCGCAGCGGTGTCGATGGTGATCCGCCATTAGCCGCGACTGTGGATGGCCAAGCCGGGGAAAAAGAAGGCGATTTCCTGTCGGGCTGTATCGGGGCCATCGGACCCGTGGACCGCGTTGGCATCAATGCTGTCGGCGAAATCCGCGCGAATCGTGCCGGCCTCGGCCTTCTTGGGGTCCGTGGCACCCATGAGGTCGCGATTGAGACTGATCGCCGAGGGCCCCTCGAGGACCTGAACCATGACCGGGCCAGAGACCATAAAATCGACAAGGTCTTTAAAGAAGGGGCGGTCTCGGTGAACGCCATAAAAGGCCTCGGCCTCCTGGCGGGAGAGGTGCATCATTTGAGCCGCGATAATCCGCAGTCCGGCCTTCTCAAACCGTGAGTAGATCTTGCCAATAACGTTCTTGGCCACCGCATCGGGCTTGATGATGGAGAGTGTGCGCTCAACTGACATAGAAAACTTTCTCGAAAAGGGTTGAATTTTTGGGCTTTGGCCGCATCTAACCGAAGTCAGGGAAGATGCGCTTTTCTTGGGATCGCGAGCGTTTTTTTGAAGGGTATTGAATCATCCCCGCCCTCAAACCCTTGATTTGTCATCCAAACCTGTAATTATATGCGTTGAACTTGTCCTTTTAGGAGACCAGACACAATGATTCCTCAGCCATATGACATTCGATCCTCGGGCGGGTTGCAGTCCTCCACCCAGAATCGCGTCCTTCGCAACACCTACTTCCTGCTCGCGGCCACCATGTTGCCCACAGTTTTGGGGGCTTGGGTGGGCATGGCTGCTGGATTCTCGCTGTTCGCCGACAGCCCACTCATCAGCATGTTGCTCTTCTTGGGCATCGCCTTCGCCTTCTTCTGGGGCATTGAGCGCACCAAGCACTCGGTCACCGGCGTCTACCTGCTCCTGGGCTTCACCTTCTTCATGGGCCTGATGCTCTCGCGCCTGGTTGGCTTTGCGCTTGGAATGGGCAACGGTGCGCAACTCATCGGCGTGGCCGCAGGCGGAACCGGCATCATCTTCTTTGGCATGGCGTCGCTCTCGTCGGTGGTCAAGAAAGACCTCAGCAACATGAGCAAGTTCTTGTTCATCGGGGTGCTCCTGCTCATCGCGGCCTCTATCGCCAACATCTGGCTGCAGATGCCTGCGCTTATGCTCACCATCTCGCTGCTCGCTGTGGTGATCTTTTCGGTCTTCCTGCTCGTTGACCTGCAGCGCATCGTCAACGGTGGGGAAACCAACTACATCAGCGCCACGCTCTCGGTCTACCTCAGCATTTACAACATCTTCAGCAACCTGCTGGTCATCCTGATGTCACTCTTTGGCAGTAGCAAAGAGTAAGGAAAACACCGGTCCAACGAAACGCCCCGATTCCGGTCGGGGCGTTTTTTTTGATCAGCTTAAACTGCTTCAACTCGCTCGCCTCGCCGGCCTCGTTGCGCTCTATGGCCTCACTTGATGCCTATGAAGAGTGGTGTCAGACCATCTCGTGTCAGACCATCTCGCATCAGACCAAGAGGCGATCAAAAACCGCAATCGACTCCACATGGGCGGTCTGAGGAAACATATTCACGATACCTGCCGCGCTCAGTTGCCACCTGCCCTGGTGCACCAGAATCGCAGCATCGCGCGCCAGAGTCGCTGGGTTGCAAGAAACCATCACCATTCGAATCGGCCCTTGGCCCCCCTGTGATTGGCTCGCAAGTGCCTCACAGAGTGCCTGCGCCCCCTCTCGGGGCGGATCAAGCAAAGCCCTCTGAAAGATGCCCAGCCCAGCAAGTCGGGCAGCGTCCATCTCGAAGAGGTTCTCCGTCTTGTATGAGACCCGTTCGTTCAAGGACATCTCTCTTGCGTTGCGCATGGCCTGCTCCACCAGTGGTGCGCTCCCTTCAATCCCCAACACCTCCCTGGCCCGCTGTGCAATGGCCAGGCTGAAATTTCCCAGGCCACAGAAAAAATCAATCACGCGCTCGCCGGCCTCGATCTCGAGTAGACCAACGGCGCGCCGAACCAACACGCGATTGATCTGAAAATTCACCTGGGTGAAGTCCACTGGCGAGAAGGGCATGCGCAGCCCAAAATCCGACAACTCGTAGCTCAGCGGCTGGTTGTCTTGAGGCCGCATGGGCGCTGCGGTGGCCGGGCCTCCCGGCTGCAACCAAATACAAACACCATGGGCATCGGCAAAATTGGCAAGGCGCTGCCGATCCACCTCGGAGAGTGGCTCCAGATGCCGCAGCACCCAGACCATGGCGGAGTCGCCATCGCCCGCAGCGAGTTCAACCTGGGGAATGGCCCGAGCGCCATCCAATAGGGCCATGCAGTCGCGAAGTGCCGGCAACAACAGAGACGCCTTGCTCTGCAAGACGGGACAGTGGCGAAGCGGTGTCACATAGGAACTGGCACGTTCTCGAAAGCCAAGAATGAGGCCCCCTTTCTTGTCGACCCAGCGCACCGATAGACGGGCACGCGATCGGTAGGCAAATGACGGTCCACGAATGGGTGCGAAGACCTCCTGGGGCCGCAGCTGCCCGATATGCCAGAGGGCATCCTCGAGCACGCGCTGCTTAATCGCCACCTGTGCATCTGAACCGGCATGCTGCATGGAACAGCCACCGCAGACGCCGTAGTGGGCACAAGGCGGCTCGACCCGGTCTGATGAGCGCCGGTGCCAGCGAATGGCCCGTGACTTGATATAGCTTGGCCGCTCCCGGGTCACCTCCACATCGACCCGCTCGCCAGCAAGGGCCCCGGCAACGAACACAACCTTGCCCTCGAAGTGGGCAACCCCCTGCGCCTCGAGATCGACTGACTCAATCTCCAGTGGGCCAATCTCCCGCATGGCCTTGGGAGCCCCAATGGTGCGCCGACCCATGTGCGCTAGGCCTCGGTGGACCAGGCCTCGAGAAACTTGGCCCAGTGGGCCCCAGCAAGCGGCAACTGCTTCTGGCCCACCCAAGCACTGATTGTTGTTCGAACCAGTTGAATCTCGTCGGCGTAGGCCTGCGCAGAGAGGGCCCCTCGAATTTTCTGAAAGCGCAAATAGAGCAAGTAGGTGTTGACGACATCGGTCTCGCAATAGGCCCGCACCGAATCACCGCGGCCCTCGAGGAAGGCATTCCACACCTGGGCGCCGTCCTCTCCGAGTTTCCCGGGAAAGCCACAGAGCTGTGCCATCGCATCCAAGGGTGGGCTCGCCCCTCGTGAATAGGCCGCCAAGACATCCATCAGATCGAGGTGCCGCGAGTGGTAACGCCCCAGGTAATTGTTGAACTTGAAGTCACGGTCGTTCTCGCCCTGGTCCCAATACTGCGCCCCCACGACACCATGGATCATGGCCCGCTGGTGAAGCACGGGCGCATCAAAACCACTCCCATTCCAACTCACCAACTGTGGGGTGTGGCGGTCGATCGTGGCGAAGAACTGCCGAATGCGTTGGGCCTCATCTGCATCGGAGGCGGAGTGACCATCGCCCAGACATTTGACCTTGAAGCCTTCGTCATCGCGAAAGGCACAGCCAATGACCCAGATGCGCTGCAGGTGGTGAGGAAAGAAATCAGACTGGCCATTGGCCTGGCGCGCTGCCCGCAACTCCGCCACGGCCTGGCCATCGTCGGCATGAGACGAATACCCCAAACGACGAATGGCCGCCGCATCGGGGATCGTCTCGAGATCAAAAACAAGAATGGGGGTCAACGCGAGGGCAGTACCGTCATGGGATCGATCGGCTTGCCACCGCGCCTGACTTCGAAGTGAAGCATCGGTCGATCTGCATCGGTCATCCCGAGTTCCGCAATCTTCTGGCCACGCTTGACCGTCTGGCCCTCCTTCACCATGATGCTTCGATTGTGGGCATAGGCCGTGATGAAGTCCTCGGGGTGTTTGACGATGACCAGGTTGCCGTAACCACGCAGGCCATTGCCGCTGTAGACCACACGACCCTGCTCGGCCGCATAGATGGCTTCGCCCTGCACGCCCGCCAGTGCAATGCCCTTGCTACCCCCCTCGGTGAAACTGGTGATCACCTGGCCGTTGGCGGGCCAACCCCAATTCAGACTGCCCACGGCCGCTGCGCTGCTGGACTCCGCTGGGGCCGCAGAGGGCGTTGCTGTGCCGGGTGGCGGTGCCGCAGAGGCCACAGGCGCCGGGGTCGACGCAGGAGAGGTGGCCTGGCCTTCGATGGGCCGAATCTGAATGCCACTGCTCGGTGAAATCGGTTGCGTCTGAGTCAGATTGGACTGGACGCTGGCCACAGGTTCTGGTGCATTCGGGTCTTTCACACGCAGGAGTTGCCCCACATCAATGAGATTGGCGTTCTCAATCTTGTTCCATGCGGCAAACTCCAGCCAATCCACCCCATGCTCGAGCGAGATGCCAATGAGGCTATCGCCGCGTATGCCTAGATAACAGCCAGCCGGAGCTGGCGGCAAATCAGAGAGAACTCTGCCATCAGCCGTGCGCAGATACGCAGACAAAGATCACAGAACCATGCGCTTCACACAGGGGGCCGGGCCCTGCATTTGGGCACAGCCCACAATGATGGAAACGAACCCAAGCAACAAAGCACGCGATGCTCGAACACCCGCTGAGGGGCGCCTCGAGACCTGCGTCGCCGTCCCGTGAGACAGATTAATCAACGCTGAACCCCTTTAACAATCGGCACAAACTGCACCGTATCAAAGTCCTCTCGCTCAAAGTCATGGGCTTGGGCTTCGGTGCCACCTCGCCGCACGGCAACCAGCCGCTGCTCGGGCCATCCAACCGGCGCCACCAACACCCCACCATAACGCAATTGTCTCAACACACCCTCGGGAATGTCGGTGAGGCCTGCGGCCAGAATGATCCAGTCAAACGGCCCATTGAGGGCCGCCCACTCCAGTCCATCGGCCAGAACCAGATGGAGATTGGGCCTTGCCAAATCGGCAAGGTTCCGCCGAGCCAGGGTGTGAAGGCCCTCGATCCGCTCCACGCTCATGGTGGTCGGGAACAGATGGGACATCACCGCAGCCTGATAGCCGCAGCCCGTTCCAATCTCCAATGCCAAGCCACCCGCGGGAGAGGGCCCCAGATGCAGCGCCAGACTCAGTGATCGCGCAACGACATAGGGCTGCGAGAGCGTCTGCTGAAAGCCAATCGGCAGCGCAGTGTCCTCATAGGCCCGACTCGCAAGCGCATCGTCCACAAAGACATGCCGCGGCACCCTTGCAATCGCATCCAAAACGCGGGAGTCCGATATGCCCTGCTCGGCAAGGCGACCAAGCATTCGCTGTCGCATGGCCTCACTGGCCAGGCCCGGGTTCTTACTGCTGTCGACCAAGGCCCGCTCAACATCGGGGCGTCTCTTCACGGTGGCCACCGAGTCTGCCTTCAAAACAGATCGACCCCAGCGCGGCTGCAGACGGCTCAGGGGATCGTCCGGGCCGGCGGTGTCCTTGCCCAGATTCGACCCCTTGTTTAGGGAAGGGACTCGAGCCAAGCCCCCACCTCATCGCTCGCTGTCGCATCGCCAAGGTCCACGCGCAGTGGTGTGATCGACACCTCTTGATTCTGTAGAGCGTGGAAGTCGGTGCCCGGGCCCGCCTCCTTGATGGCACC
>DAIPXU010000060.1:0-8003 GCA_036783055.1 Burkholderiaceae bacterium
ACACGCTGCCTCTAGGCTCTTGCGAAGCGCTTGAACCAGCTCAACATTCGTGGATCTGAGGTCGGCCGCCAATGAGAGCAAAAGAGAGTCCGGGTCCATGTTCGACGAGCCGATGCAGCCCCAATCATCGATCAGCCAAGCCTTGGCATGGAGGTAGCTCTCCCGGTAGCCCACCATCTCAACCCCAGCCCGGGTTAACTCATCCATTAGTGAGGCCTCGGCCCAACGGGCCCACCAAAACTCAAGCTGGCCTTGCACCAAGATCCGCACTCGAACACCCCGACGCGCTGCTGCGCAGAGAAGATTGCGGGTTCGTCGTCGCGGCAGAAAATAGGCCATCGCAATCAGAATCTCCTGCCGTGCGCGAGCGAGTTGAAAATCAATCGCTCTCTCGATCCCGCGTCGATGGCGGAGGTTATCCCGCCACAGCATTCGACTGCAATGAGTCCCTGGTGCAATTGCTCGCCGAGCTCGTCGCCTCGCGTTGCGCAATCCTCGCCATGTAGCTCGCCACTGGGCATGAAGCGCACCACTCACCCCAGAGCGCGAGGCGATCAGCTCCGAGAGGCGAAGACGCAGCCAGAGCCGGGACATGCGCGCCTCCACCTCTTGAGCCAAGGGTGGCTCCTCGGACCGAACCGCCAAGTCATATCGGGGCGCCTGAAGTCTGCCCCGAATGGGGTCCCACCAGTCGCTCAGAAGATTGATGCCGCCCACATATGCAATGCGATGATCAATAACGACCAATTTCCTGTGGAGTCGACGCCATGATCGAGGGCCAAAAAACCAACTCTTCTTGGCATACACCGATGGGTGGAGACCGCAATCCAAGAAGAATTCAGACAGCGATCGAAGGCCCTGCGCACTTCCATAGCCATCAAAAACAAGTCGCACCTCAAGTCCACGGCTCTGCGCCCGGGAGAGCGCATCAAGAACCGCCCTCACCTCGGGGTCATCGTGCAAGAGATAAGTCTCAAGCGAGATGGACTGCTTGGCCTGATCGATATCACCAATCAGGGATGGGAAAAATTCCCGAGAGCCCTCAAGTAGACGGCTGCGAACCGGCAAAACGAAGGCCTGCAATCAGCGGCAGATGATCAGATAGTCTCGCCCATCGATGCCCCGCTGGGGCTCGGCGAAGACTTGCGAGTTCGAAGCCGCGATAAAAGATTCGATCCATGCTGGCAAGGGGCATGATGCTAGGAAACGTTCGTAGGGGTCGGCCGCGGCCATGGGGAACGGCTTCACGCAGGCGCAGCCGAGCCCACAAATCGGGAGCGAGTCTCAGTTGCCAGTCATTGAAGTCGCCCGCCACCAGCAATGGGGCGTGACTGGGAGTGGCCGCCTCTATCCAATCCATCAGGCGATTGAGTTGACGCGCTCGCCCGGCCGCAAAGAGCCCGAAATGCACCACATAGAGATGCAGAACATCCGCGCCAAGGTCCAGAAGCACGTGAAGAGTGGAGCGTTTCTCCAATGCGTGGTCTGAGAAATCCTGGGCCTCCTGATGCAGGATCGGGAGGCGTGTGAGCACGGCATTGCCGTGGTGCCCATGCAGATAGCGAGCCGCTTCACCGTAGGCCACATTAAACCCAGGAGGGGCAAGCAATTCCGTTTGTCCCTGGGCGGGCCAATCGCGGTGCCTCGCAGCGAGCCGGTCGTTTCGACCCTGAACTTCTTGCAGACAAACAATGTCGGCCGACAGGCCCTCAATGGCCTCACTCAAATCATGGACAACGAGGCGAGACCGCAGTGAGAGGCCCGACCGTGTCCGGCCCTTGTGAATGTTGTAACTCACAAGGGTCAATTCGGCTGGGGCGCAGTGCGATCCGGGTCTTATTGCTTTCGAGCATCTTCGGCGCAATTCGCGGATCGCCAAGACGTTGGTCCAAGAAAAACAGCGCTCCTCCGCCTCTTCGGCTGTCATCCACTGGTAACGAAGATGCTCGCGAGGGGAGAGTCGAACGGGGGATGCACCCGACACCCTTGCAAAGAACAAGTATTCGGTATTGTGAGTGACGCCCTCTGGATAACGGAAGCGCCAGTGGGGAAAAATGGAGTAACGCTGACTGATATTGGTCTGCTCGATTTGCTCGAGGTCCAGCACCAGACCAGTCTCCTCATGAACCTCGCGTCGGGCTGCATCAATCGGTTGTTCGTCTAAGCGGTCAAGGCTACCGGTCACAGACTGCCAGAAACCTGGGTGATCGGCACGCTCCAACAACAACACCCGTCCCGCCTCGTCATGGAGCACAACAAGAACGGATAGCGGAATCTTGTCGCCCATACCTAAATCTGGAGCTGCCCCCTGGCCTGAAAAAGCGCCATCACCAACACCGCACAGAGCAGAACCCATAGGTAGACCGTGACCGCCGAACGCTGCAGGACCAACGCACTCTCTTGAGACCCAGGATCTGGGAGCAGAGCGATGCGTCTGGCCTGAAAAGCGAGAACAGCAGCCACCGAGGCCCAAACCGCAGAGGCTGGCAACCAGTTATATAGCGCTGCCAATGGCGCCAACAAGGAAGCCACGTAAATACTGATGGCAGAGGACCGAATCCAACGAGCCGGCGGAGTGGGCATCGACTCCGGAAGATAGCCGGTCATGGCAAGCCCCAATGCGAGACCCAATGCCAATCCCGTTCGATGAAGGGTCTGGCTGATCAAAGCATCGACAGCCAGCACAATCAGCAAAGGCCAAGTCAACTGCGCGAGTCCTCTCGCGAGTCGAGGCAGTCGGCAGAAGGCGGACCAGCGGTCCGAGGCGTAGCGCAGCACCAACCATGAGAGCAAGGCTGCTGGCAGGGCCAGCAAGGCGGCCAACAGGGGCTCAAGCCAGGGCATTGAGGGCTGGTTCAGCCATGCCGATGCAACACCAGCGAGCACCACCGCAGAGACGAATGCATGGCGGCCAATGGGCCCCAGGGCCCAGGGAATCATGCGCTGACTTTGGGCGCCTCACGCAGTCGGATGTGCAGCTCACGCAACTGCTTGTCATCCGCCTCCGATGGCGCCTGGGTGAGCAAGCACTGGGCCCGCTGGGTCTTGGGGAATGCAATCACATCGCGAATCGAGTCGGCACCGGTCATCAGGGTCACGAGTCGATCGAGACCAAAGGCCAAGCCTCCGTGCGGGGGCGCTCCGTAACGGAGGGCATCGAGCAGAAATCCAAACTTTTGCTGCGCCTCCTCGGGTCCAATCTGAAGGGCACGAAAGACTTTACTCTGCACTTCCTCCTTGTGGATACGAACCGACCCACCACCCAACTCCCAGCCGTTGAGCACCATGTCATAGGCCTTTGCAAGGCACTCACCAGGATTTGAGTCCATCAGATCCTCGTGGCCATCTTTGGGAGCAGTGAAGGGGTGGTGGACTGCACTCCATCGCCGAGCCTCCTCATCGAATTCGAACATCGGGAAGTCGACCACCCAAAGTGGCTTCCACCCTGAGGAGAACAGGCCCAAGGACTTACCCGTATCACCGAGCCCCATCTTTAGGCGAAGGGCGCCCATGGCGTCGTTGACGACCTTGGCCTTATCCGCACCAAAGAAAAGAATGTCACCCGCCTTTGCTCCTGTGCGCATGAGGATGGCCTCGATGGCCGCATCGTGAAGGTTCTTCACGATCGGGGACTGAAGCCCGTCTCGGCCCTGTGAGAGGTCATTGACCTTGATCCATGCAAGACCCTTTGCGCCGTAGATCTTCACAAACTCGGTCAAACCATCGATCTCGCCACGACTGATCGCGCCGCCACCGGGGACTCGCAGGGCCACAACACGCCCATTCCCCATTTGTGCGGGCTCTGAGAAGACCTTGAAGTCCACATCTCGCATTGCATCGGTGAGTTCTGTGAACTCTAAAGAGACACGCAAATCTGGTTTATCAGAGCCAAATCGGTGCATGGCCTCTTGATAAGTCATCACAGGAAATGGTGAGGGCAACTCCACGCTCATGCAGTCGGCAAAAACCCCTCGAATCATTGCCTCGAAGAGATCACGGATCTGCCGCTCATTCATAAATGAAGTCTCGCAATCAATCTGAGTGAACTCAGGCTGCCGATCGGCCCGCAAGTCTTCATCTCGAAAACACTTGGTGATTTGGTAGTACCGATCAAACCCGGCAACCATAAGGAGTTGCTTAAACAGTTGGGGTGACTGCGGCAAAGCAAAGAAAGACCCAGCATGAACTCGCGAGGGCACAAGGTAGTCACGGGCGCCCTCCGGGGTCGACTTCGTGAGCATGGGTGTCTCAATGTCAACAAAGCCATTGGCATCGAGGAAACGCCGAACCGCCATCGAGACTCGATAGCGCAACATCAAGTTGCGCTGCATGCTGGGGCGCCTCAAATCGAGCACGCGGTGGGTAAGCCTTGTCGTCTCTGACAGGTGTTCGTCCTCAAGTTGAAACGGAGGCGTCACCGAGGGGTTGAGAACCTCCAGTTCCGTGCATAAGACTTCGATCTCACCGCTGACCATGTTCGGGTTGGTCGTGCCGTCGGGGCGGCGACGAACCCGGCCCGTCACGCGAAGACAAAACTCATTGCGAATCGATTCAGCAAGCGCAAACATCTCGGGCCGATCGGGGTCACAGACCACCTGTGCGAGGCCCTCGCGATCACGGAGATCAATGAAAATGACGCCACCGTGGTCGCGCCGACGATGCACCCAACCGCAGAGGGTGATCGTTTGATCCAACTGGGAGGTGTTGAGGTGACCGCAGTAATGAGTGCGCATAGGGAGAATTTAAGGGCGTGGAATGGTTGAGGCCGACTGGGCGGAAGGGGGCACGGTCCCCATCGAGACCACATACTTCAAGGCCAGATCGACTGGGATGGCCAGCGGAACGACGTCGGCCCGCGGCATCATGAGAAAGAAACCCGAGGTTGGGTTCGGTGTGGTGGGCACATAGACGCTCACCGAGTCCGCGGGCAAGTGCCCGGCCAGTTCTGGGCTCGGGCTGCCTGTCACAAAAGCGATCGTCCAACTCCCCATGCGAGGGTACTGAACCAGTACAGCCTGTCGAAACGCTTGGCCATTGGGGGCAAGGATGGTGTCACTGACTTGCTTGACCGATGAGTAGATCGACCGAACCAGCGGGATGCGCGAGAGCAAGTGCTCCCAGAGGGTGACCACACGCCTGCCCAGTAGATTGGCTGCAAAGACACCAGTTAGAAAGATCCCCACCCCAACCACCAAGAGACCAAACCCAGGGATATCGAATCCGAAAAGTGCGCGTGCACGGAGACCCATTGGCAGGATGTTGTCCAATGACTCAACGATAAAGGTGATGACCCATAGCGTGATGCCAATAGGCAACCAGACCAACAGCCCGGTGATGAAGTAGCGCTTGAACATTCCGCGTGACCCGCGTTGAAATAAAGAATTGAGCAAAAAAAACGCCGCTCTACGGCGGCGCTTCCTCCGGACTGGAGATTTTAATGGTTTTCGAGAGGCATCGAGCCGCTGGAATGATTAAAAGGGAATGTCGTCATCGAGATCCTCGAATCCCTTGGCTTTTCCAGCGCTTCGCGGGGCCGATGCCCCCGACGACGCCTGCGAGGGGAAATCGTCTGGCGGGGCAGAGGCCGATGAGCCTGGGGACGAAGCGCCCCCCTCTCGACCCCCTAGAAGCTGCATCTGCTCTGCAACGATTTCTGTCGTGGTTTTCTCCTGGCCAGATTGATCCTGCCACTTGCGAGTCCTCAGGCGACCCTCGACAAACACAGGCCGGCCTTTCTTTAGGTATTCCCCGGCAATCTCCGCCAACCGCCCAAAGAAGACCACTCGATGCCACTCCGTGTCTTCTTTCATATCCCCACTGACTTTGTCTTTGTAGCGAGATGTGGTCGCGATCGAGACATTGGCGATGGCCCCGCCATCGGGAGAGTAGCGAACCTCGGGGTCGCGCCCGAGGTTTCCTAGAAGAATGACTTTATTTACCGATGCCATAAGGCAAGACTCCTTAAAAGATCAAAAAGGACCTCCACCCTAGGTGGGGTCTCTCATCGTCACTACTAGACGGTCGAGCGAGGAATGGCGGGGGCAGCTCGGCTCCCAATCTCGACCTGACCCCTGGCCACGAGCAACCAGCATATCAAGACCAGAGAGCAGGCCCAGAAGACCCCATCCAATCCAAACCATCGGGCCGCAACACCCCCGAGAAGGCCGCCAAGAAAAAGGCCCAAAGACTGACTCGTTGTGTAGAGTCCCAGGGCCAGGCCGCGCTCCGAGGCGGGGGCGATCCGTGAAACCCAGGAAGGCAGCAGCGCCTCTAAGAGGTTGAATCCCACCAAGAACAACCAAATCGCGAAAAACCAGTGGGAGAGGGATGCCGCCGCAACAAAGACCAGCACCGAGACCAGCAAAATCACGAGTCCCATCAGAAAGACGCGTCTAAAAATGCCCCGCCGCTCGGCCAAGAACACGAGCGGCACCATGACGGCGAAGGCCAACAACAGCATCGGAAGATAGGCGATCCAGTGATCCGAGACCGCAAGCCCAGCCTCGATCAGTCCTGTTGGGATCGCCACAAACATCGCCGTCTGCACGACCATCATGGCGAAAATGCCAAAATTCAACCGCATCAATTGGTCGTGGCAAAGCAGGCCCTTCCAACCCAGCGGACTGCCTGTTCGATCCTCAGCGTGCTCACCCGACTCTCGCATGAACCAGACGACCAAGGCAGCCAGGCATGCAAGCGATGCGGTCAAGCCGAAGAGTCCGGAGAGGCCATAACGTCCGAAAACCATCGGCGCAACCAAAAGCGAGAGTGCGAAGGACAAGCCGATGGAGGCACCCACCATTGCCATAGCCCGCGCTCGAACCTCGGGTCGCGTGCGGTCGGCCAAAAAGGCGCTGACTGCTGCGGAGACGGCACCGGCTCCCTGCAAGGCCCGAGCGATGATCAATTGCCCCACCGATGGTGCGAGCGCAGCCCAGAGACTGCCCAAGGCAAACACAACGAGACCAAAAACAATGACGGGCCTGCGACCCCAGCGATCGGAAGCAAGACCAAAAGGAATCTGCAAGAGGGCTTGTGTGAGGCCGTAGACCCCTAGGGCCACGCCGACCCAGACCACATTCTCACCACCCTCCAGGTCTCGGGCCCCAACGGAGAGCACCGGAAGCATCAGAAATAGGCCGAGCATCCGCAGACCGATGACCCCCGCAAGAGAGACGCTCGCGCGTCGCTCATCACTCGTCAAAGCAACAGGGGAAGGCGCAGGCAACGACATCGTTCGCTATAGTAGTCGATTGATCTTTTCTCGATGCCATGCTCCCTGCCGGTCAGATTAGAGTTCGCGGCGCGCGAACTCACAACCTCAAATGCATTGACCTTGACATCCCGAGGCAGAAGCTTGTTGTCATCACTGGGCTGTCGGGGTCGGGAAAGTCATCGCTCGCCTTTGACACCCTCTATGCAGAGGGCCAACGCCGATACGTGGAGTCCCTCTCGGCCTATGCACGGCAATTCCTGCACCTCATGGCCAAGCCGGATGTGGACTCGATTGAGGGCCTCTCTCCTGCCATTGCCATTGAGCAGAAGGCCAACAACCACAATCCCCGCTCCACCGTCGGCACAATCACTGAAGTCTCTGACTACCTGAGGCTTCTCTTTGCCCGCGCGGGTGTTCCGCATTGCCCATCCCATCCGACAGAGTCGCTCGAAGCCAAGACCATCAGTCAGATGGTGGACGAATGCCTCTCAATGCCGGAAGGCACGCGAATGTCTCTACTCGCACCCGTGATTCAAGACGAGGCAGGCGATCACCAAGCGCTGATCGAAGGTCTTCGCGCCCAAGGGTTTGTTCGCCTGCGAGTGGCCCGCCCCGGCGGGACTCTGCAAGAGTTTGATATCGACAGCCCACTGCCGATCCCACCCAAGGAGCGCAAGTCAGTCTGGGTCGTGACCGATCGACTCAGGGTTAAAGATGGAATCGGGCAGCGATTGGCGGAGTCTCTGGAGCTCTCGCTGCGACTCGGGCAGGGAAACTGCCTTTTGAG
>DAIPXU010000061.1:0-7844 GCA_036783055.1 Burkholderiaceae bacterium
CCCTATCTTCGCAAAGCCTACGACCCCAAGGTCCGCGCTATCGAGACCACGCCCAGGCAGGCTTTTACGTCAGGTCTCTGGTCTAGACTCAAATTTTGGGAAAAATAACCCAGCGTCGGAAAGTGACCGCGTTCGCTTGAAGCTCGGCAGGCTCCTGAGCATCTGCCGCCCGTAGCCGGTTTCGGCCAGCCGTTTGTCCCCCACCAACACCAAGCCACGGTCGCTCTCCGAGCGGATCAGTCTTCCTACCCCCTGCTTGAGGGCCAGTGTCGCTGAAGGCAATTGAATCTCACGAAATGCATCACGCCCCATGGCCTTTGATCGCTGTATCCGAGCCTCGAGAATGGGGTCATCGGGGGAAGCAAAGGGCAGCTTGTCGATGAGAACCATCGAGAGGGCCTCTCCTGGCACATCAACACCCTCCCAGAAACTCTGAGCGCCAACCAGAACCGACTTGCCGTCTCTCCTGAATTGCTCGAGCAAGGCATCTCTGGGGATGGTTCCTTGAACCAAAAGCGGCCTGCCTTGGCGGATACAGATCGGGCCCATTGATCGGGCCGCCTGTTCGACTGCACGGTGGCTTGTGCAGAGAATAAAAACTCCGCCTGGCACGGAGGCAATCAGTGACTGAATATCTGGCTCCGCAAGAATCTGCTCGATGAGGTTTTGTGACTTGGGGTCGGGGAGTTGTTCGGGCACGCAGAGCAAGCCCTGTGTCTCATACTCAAATGGGCTGTGAAACCGCTCGGTTCTCGCCGAGGCCAGGCCAATTCGATCGGTAAAGTAGGAGAAATCTTCGCCGACACAGAGCGTCGCCGACACGAATATCCAACTCTGGCTGCTGCGCTGGCGTATTCGAGCCGACAACAACGCCCCGACCTCGATGGGGGCCCAATGCATGCTGCAACCATTTCTGCCCTGCTCAAGCCAATACACGCCTGGCAGGCCTTCCTGCTGCTCCGTGGGCAAATCGTCATCATCGAGCGATGCGGATGGTGGCTCGAGCTTCGCCAAGCGGTTGACGAGGTCTGCGGCCCGATCCCCCAGACGCGCCAACTCCGGGTGGCGCTCGGCCTGGCCCTCGAAGGCGACTCGAATGGCGTCGAGCCGTTCGCTGAGCAGGCCGATTGAAATGCCAAGTTCGTCTCTCTGGGTCGGGCTCAGATCCGACCATCGCCTGCGACCCACCGATGGATTGCTTGGACCGGATGGACCCACAGCGGCTCGAAGCCTCATCGTGGCCGCTTCAAGAAGCCCTGCCAGCCCAGCCCAATCGGCACTGCCCTGGGCGTGGGCGAGGCCGGCAACCAATAACTCCCTGGAGAAAACAGAGAGCATCTGCGTGGAGAGGCCAAGACCGAAGAACTGGGTGGCGATGTCAGGCAAGGCGTGGGCCTCATCGACGATCAGCACGTCACACTCGGGCAGCAAATCGCCCTCGCCCACCTCGCGAAGTGCGAAGTCGGCGCAGAGAAGGTGATGATTGACCACCAGTAACTCGGCCTTGGCAGCGCGCTCACGCGCCTTCACCACCGGGCACTCCGACCAATTCGGACACTTCGAGCCCAGACAATTCTCTGTCGTGGAGGTGACCATGGGCCATATCGATGCACCCTCTGCCACGGTTGTGCAGGCCGATACATCACCTTCAAGGTCGATCTTGGAGAAGCGAAGAACCTCCTTGAGCGACTGCAACTCCGATGGATTGAGGCCGCGGGAATCTGCACCGAGTCGCTCGAGCCGATATGGACAGAGATAATTCGCTCGTCCCTTGAGCCTTGCAACGGACAATGGGACGCCGAGAAGACGAATCAGCCGAGGGAGATCGCGATTAAAGAGTTGGTCCTGAAGGGACTTTGTGGCGGTTGAGACCAATACCCGCTTGCCGCTCAGGATGGCGGGCACCAAGTAGGCGAACGTCTTTCCGATGCCCGTGCCTGCCTCTGCGATAAGCTGCCCTGGTTCGAGAATGGCCTCGGTAATGGCCTTGGCCAAGGCGAGCTGCTGGCCGCGCGGCTGAAACCCAGGAATCTCTCTCGACGCGGAATCCACGCCACCAAGGAAATCTTCCACGCGCCGGCAGAGCTCTCCCGAATCTGCAACTGCTGCAGCGGGCATTTAGGCGGGTTCGCTGGGGGTCAGTTGTTGGGTGAGCGTCCGAATCTGATCCTTGATCGCCAGCTTTCGCTTCTTCAGACGGCGAATGGCGAGATCGTCTCGGGCAACAGATGAATCAAGCGTTTCGATCAGGTGATCCAACTCCCGATGCTCCGACTCGAGCTCAAGAATATGCATCTGCAGGGTTCGAATGTCTTGCAGTGGCACTAGGACCGCCCAGCCTTCATGTCTGCCGCTCGCTGCTCCCGATCGCGTCGGCGGGCGTCGGCCTCGGTGCGGCGGATGACCAGACGCTGCTCCTCAATCTTGAGGTCGATCTCTCGCTCCTCGGTGAAATAGGATTGCCGAACCTCCTCGAGGCATGCTGCTGAGACAAATCTATTTAGGCAGCCCTTCTCGGTGAGGTGGGCCTTGCGTTGAAGGGCCAGTCGGTCGACCTCGAGCGCTTGAATACTGCTATTGGCTTGATCGATCACAGACTGTTCTGAGGCGGTGAGCCCGGCTGCCCGCGCGGCTGAGACGCAGAGGACCACCAAGGCCAGCGCCGATGCAGGGATAGAGAGACGCTTCATACAGACATTATGGCACTAGGCAATTCGCTCGACCGTCTCTCGGCGCTGCGAGTGAAGGTAGTTGGTCGATCGCATATCGACAAGCCGGCTCGCAGTCCGGGCGAACTCTTGGGCGAATTGACCAGCGGTGTAGAGTTGATCGGGCTCCGCCGCAGCACTGACTGCGAGACGACAGCCGTGGTCGTAGAGAATATCGATCAGCCAAGTGAATCGGCGGGCCTCGGATGCCATTGAAGCGGGCATGACGGGAACGTCGGAGACGATAAAGGAATTGAATCTCGATGCGAGTTCCAGGTAGTCCGTCTGCGCTCGCGGGCTGCAGCAGAGCGACTCAAAGGTAAACCAAGCGACGGCTCCTGCAGTTCTTACAGCGGGAATGCGGCGCCCCTGAATCTCCAGCAGTGGTCGCTCCACTGAAACTCCCTCTGCCCACTCCTTAAAGGCTCTGGCCAGTTGAAGTTCAGAGGCACGACCGAGTGGCGAAGAATAAAGCGCAAGATGTTCGCTGGAATCGCCGATCTCGATCGAAGCGTCCTGGAGTCGTCTGAGATCTTCTCCGCCCAATTCGACCTGCGCGAGCCGATCCTCGATCAATTCAATGGCTGGCAGAAGGCGATCTCTGTGCAGGCCGTCGGGGTAGAGGCCGCTCGGGGGATAGTTCGATGTCATGACAAACCCGACACGGGCCTCGACAAGCGCGGATAGTAGCCGTTCGAGGATCATCGCGTCGGCGATATCTGACACATGAAACTCGTCAAAGCAGATCAGTCTGTAACGACGCGCGACTCGAAGGGCCACCTCATGCAGGGGATTCTCCACGGACTTGAGGTCATTCATTTCCCTATGTGTGGCCCGCATGAACTCATGAAAGTGGATTCGCAGCTTGCGCTCCAAAGGAACCACAGCGAAGAAGCAATCCATTAAAAAGCTCTTGCCGACTCCCACTCCTCCCCACATATAGACGCCTCTCGGCAGGGGTGGATGTATGAGCATTTTTGAGAGCGGACCGCCACGTCGCTGCTTGTAGTGCCGCCACTCATCATTGCAACGATCGAGTTCACCAAGCGCAGCCTGATGCTCAGGCAGGGGCTTGTAGCCTCTGCGCTGGATCTCTTGTTGGTAGTGGTCGGAGACCCTCAAACGGACTCCTGTCCCAGTTACATATTCAATGCACGCTTGTCAGTGGCCAGCGCGGCCTCCCTCATGACCTCGGAGAGTGAAGGATGGGGATGACAGATGCGGGCAATATCTTCGGCAGATGCCTTGAACTCCATGGCTACCGCAGCCTCTGCGATAAGGTCCGAGGCGCCCGAGGACACGATATGAACCCCAAGAATTTCGTCCGATGCGGCATCGGCGAGGATCTTTACGAATCCTTCAGATGCGCCCATTCCAAGCGCTCGGCCATTGGCGGCAAAGGGAAAGACACCGGCCTTGTAGGCACGACCCTCTGACTTGAGTTGCTGCTCGGTCTGACCGACCCATGCAATCTCCGGGGATGTATAGATGACCCAGGGAATGCAGTTGTAGTCAATGTGGGGCTTCTGACCGGCAATGATTTCGGCCACCATCACCCCCTCGTCTTCGCCCTTGTGTGCCAACATGGGGCCACGAACGACATCACCAATCGCAAAGACGTTCGGCAACTTTGTTCGGCAGTGGTCATCAACCGGTATGAAGCCGCGCTCGTCGGTTGCGAGGCCTATGCTCTCCAATCCCAGGTTATCGGTATTTGGAACGCGGCCCACCGACACAATCAACCGATCGCAGGCAAGCGTCTCACTTGAACCATTCGCGGTGCTGTAGTGAACCTCGACACCCTTGGCGGACTTCTTCACATCACCACTCTTTACGCCCATTTGAATCTTGAGACCCTGACCGGTGAAGAGTTTGAAGGCATCTTTACTAACCGACTCATCACAGGCGGCAAGAAAATCGGGTGCTGCCTCGAGTATCGAGACATCGGCGCCCAACCGCCGCCAGACGGACCCCAACTCGAGACCAATGACACCGGCACCAATGACACCGAGACGCTTCGGACCGGCCTTAAGGCTCAGGGCTCCTTCGTTGTCACAAATGCCCTCGTTATCGCCCGGAAATCCTGGTAAGTGACGGGCCTTCGAGCCTGTGGCAATGATTAGATTCTTTGCCTCAACGAGCTCCTCGCCAATTTGAACTCGGATAAGACTGTTGTTCTGCCCTTGTATGGTGGCCTGCCCCTTTAGCCAAGCAATCTTGTTCTTGCGAAAAAGAAACTCGATTCCTTTGGTCATCTTGCCGACGATCTCATCTTTTCGTGCGGTCATGCGGCCGACATCGACCGAGACATCCTTGACGGAGATGCCGTGCTCTGCAACGTGGTGATTGATCTTGTCGTATTCCTCGCTCGAGGCAAGGAGTGCCTTAGAGGGAATGCAGCCCACATTCAGGCAGGTACCGCCCAAGACATTCTCCCCCTTTGGATTCACCCACTTCTCGGCGCAGGCGGTGGTAAAGCCGAGTTGAGCCGCGCGAATTGCCGCGATGTAGCCGGCCGGTCCCGCACCGATGACAAGAACGTCCACACTTTTTGTCATGGCAATGCTTCCTTAAATCTCTAAGAGCAGACGGCTTGGATCCTCCAGCGCCTCTTTCATCGTGACGAGGCCGAGCACGGCTTCTCGGCCATCGATGATTCGGTGGTCGTAAGACATGGCCAGGTAATTAATTGGTCGAATCACGACCTGACCATTCTCGACCACAGGCCGCTCCTTCGTGGAGTGAATCCCAAGAATGGCCGACTGAGGAGGATTGATGATGGGCGTCGAGAGCATCGAACCGAAAATGCCGCCGTTTGAAATGGAGAAGGTTCCACCGGTGAGTTCCTCGATGGTGATCTTTCCGTCGCGCGCGCGATTGCCAAAGTCGGCAATCGTCTTCTCGATCTCAGCGAACGTGAGTTGGTCTGCATTTCGAATAATTGGAACGACCAATCCGCGGGGAGAACCCACGGCAATGCCAATATCGAAGTAACCGTGGTAGACGCTGTCGGTGCCGTCGACCGGCGCATTGAGAATGGGGTCGCGCTTCAAAGCCGCCACAGCGGCCTTCACGAAGAAGGCCATGACTCCCAGCTTGACCCCATGCTCCTTCTCGAAGCGATCTTGATACTGTTTGCGCAGGGCCATGACCGGGGCCATATTGACTTCGTTAAAGGTGGTGAGAATGGCGTTGGTCGATTGCGACTGCACCAATCGCTCGGCCACCCGAGCACGCAGTCGACTCATTGGCACCCGCTGCTCGGGCCGTCCGTCTAGCATGGCCTCTGCACCCAGGTTGGGCACAACAGCGGGCAGGCTAGGTGCAACTGGCGCGGCAGAGGGTGCTGCTGCGCGTGGGGCCGATGGCGCACTGGCAGCAGCAATGACATCGCCTTTGGTGATGCGGCCATCTCGACCGCTTCCTGCGCTCGGCTTTATGCCCGTCTCGGCCATCATCTTGGCCGCAGCAGGCATTGCAATGCCAGTTGAACCGCCACCTGCCGATCCGGCTGGGGCACTTGGGGCAACGGGCGTGGGCGTTGGGGCGGATACCGCCGCAGGTGCAGCGGCTGGCGCGGATGCACTGGCCTTGCCATCGCTGTCGATCTTCGCGATGACCTCACCGCTGGTCACACTTGCACCGTCGGCCTTGACGATCTCGGCGATGACACCTGCAGAGGGTGCGGGCACCTCTAGGACCACTTTGTCAGTCTCAATCTCAATCAGGATTTCGTCTACTTTGACTGCCTCTCCGGGCTTCTTCTTCCACTGCAAAAGTGTTGCCTCGGAGACAGATTCAGAAAGCTGCGGAACTTTCACTTCATGCATTGACATGGATCAGACTCTCTAGGATTTTGAAAAATTTGCTCATTGGTTTGTATGTGTTCCGCTCTAGACCAACTGCGGATTCTTGATCTTTGCGAAGGCGGGCTCGAGCAGGGCCTTCTGTGACGCAACATGCTTCTCTAAATAGCCCGAGGCAGGAGAGGCAGATGCAGGTCGCCCCGCGTACCCTAGCTTGGTTCCTTCGGGTAAGTGGTCTCTGAAGTTTTGCTGGATTTGGAACCAGAACCCTTGATTCTGTGGCTCGTCCTGCACCCAGATGACCTCCCTTGCCGACGGGTACTTGCCCATCTCCGCCCCAAAAGCCTTGTGGGGAAAGGGATAGATTTGCTCGACCCGCATGATCGCGACGTCGTCACGAGAACGCTCCGCCCGCTGGTTGACGAGGTCGTAATAGACCTTGCCGGAGCAGACCAGAACCCGCTTGACCTTCTTCGGATCGATATCGGCAGACTGCTCACCAATGACCGTCTGGAAGCGTCCCTTGGTGAAGAGTTCGATGGGCGAGGCTGCGTCTTTATTCCTCAGCAATGACTTGGGGGTAAAGACAATAAGCGGCTTGCGGAATGGCCGGATCATCTGACGGCGCAGGACATGGAATATCTGGGCCGCCGTGGTGGGCTGCACCAATTGCATGTTGGTATCTGCGCAGAGCTGAAGGAAGCGCTCCGGTCGGGCAGACGAGTGCTCGGGACCTTGGCCTTCGTAGCCGTGCGGCAAAAACATGGTCAGCCCACTCTGGCGCCCCCACTTCACCTCCCCAGAGGAGACGAATTGATCGATAAGTACCTGGGCACCGTTGACGAAGTCGCCAAACTGGGCCTCCCAGATCACAAGCGTGTCGGGCGATGCGGCCGAATATCCGTATTCGAATCCGAGAACCGCTTCTTCGGAGAGTACCGAGTCGATGACTGTGAATTTCGCCTGCTCGGGTGACACATTCTCAAGCGGAATATAGGTTCCCGTATCGGACTGTGTGCGGTTTTGATCATGCAGCACGGCATGGCGGTGTGTAAAGGTTCCGCGGCCACAGTCTTGGCCACTGAGACGAACGGGAAAGCCGCTGGCCACCAGGCTCGCAAATGCCAGATGCTCACCCATTCCCCAGTCGAGGTTCATTTTCCCCTCGCCCATTGCCCGGCGGTCCTGATCCACCTTGTCCACCAGTGGGTGAAGGGTGAAGCCTTGTGGAACGGTCGTGATGCGATCGGCCAAACGGGCCAACTCCGGTGCAGGCAGTGCCGTGTCGGCCTCATCGGTCCATTTCTTGTCCAAGTTAGCGGCCCAATCC
>DAIPXU010000062.1:0-7797 GCA_036783055.1 Burkholderiaceae bacterium
AGGGCAAAACTTACATCCTTGATGCGACTGGCATGCATGGTCAGCGAGCTCTCCGTGCCCGGGCGCCCTGAGGTGGACTCTGAAGAGGGCTGCAAAGCCACGGTGCGGGTGACCACCGCGGGCTTGCCGGGAAAGAGAATGCTCCACCCCACTTCGGCGTCGCGCACCTCTCGCCAGTCATAGGTCGGACTGCAGCCGGCCAGTCCAAAAACCAATCCAAAGACAAATAAAAATAGAGATCTCATAATGGGCTGACCCAAGCCAGAGGAGTTTATCGGAGTGATTCGTTTCATGAGCAAGGCCGCTGCGTCATTCATCATGACCGAGTCTGTTGCAAAAGACGTTTTTGCGGCCCTTGGTGAGGACTATCGGGTCCCGGGTATTTGGATTGTGGATCGACTGCCTGCCCTGATTGAGCGCTCCCAGCAGGCCATGGCCGCCTCCAAAGAGAGGGAGGCCAAGGCCGAGCGTGCCATTGAGGACCTGATGGACGCTGCACAGGGCGATTCCCTCACCCAGCAACAGCTGGCGACTCAGATTGGCGTGGGACTGTCGCGGCGATTGGTGCCAGTGCTCGAGATGATGAAACGAGCCAAGGCGCAGGCCGAACCGATTGTCTGGGAGCAGGCCTAAGAGAGCAACGGTGCGAGCCGTCGGCGCGCCTCGCTGGCATCCACACCCGTCCGTTGGGCATAGTCTTGAAGTTGGTCTTCGCCAATCGGCCCAAGGTTGAAGTACTGGGCCTCTTCACGCCAGAGATAAAAACCACTCACCGCCGAGGCCGGCATCATCGCAAGGTTCTCCGTGAGGGAGAGGCCCACCTCCTGGGCCGCAAGCACCTCGAACATCTCTGACTTCACACTGTGATCGGGGCAGGCCGGGTAGCCCGGAGCGGGGCGAATGCCTTGGTAGCTCTCGGCAATGAGCTGCGCGTTTGAGAGTGACTCGCCCGCTGCATATCCCCAGAACTCGACTCGCACACGCTGGTGCAGCCGCTCGGCAAATGACTCCGCAAGTCGGTCGGCCAATGCCTTGACTAGAATGGCGTTGTAGTCGTCGCCCTTGGCCTCGTAGTCGGCCGCCAATGCATCGGCACCTTGAATGCAGACTGCAAAACAGCCCAGGTAGTCCCGACAGCCCGCTTCAACGGGTGCCACATAGTCCGCAAGAGACTTGTTGAATTCGCCGCTCGGCTTCTCGGTCTGTTGACGAAGGCCGTGCCAGCAGAGAACCGGCGTTGAGAGGTCTTCATCGCTGAAGATCGTGAGGTCCTCGGGCCCCGTGCGACGCGCAGGAAGCAATGCGAAAACCCCGTTGGCAGTGAGCTTGCGGCCCTCGATGAGTCGCTTGAGCATGGCCTGGCCATCGGCGAACACCTGCTGCGCCTGCTTACCCACCACGGCGTCCTCGAGGATGGCCGGGTAGGGCCCGGCCAGGTCCCAGGTCTGGAAAAAGGGCGTCCAGTCGATCGTTCCCACGAGCTCCTCAAGGGGGTAGCTGCGAAGTTGCCGACGGCCGAGCGCAATGGGCGTGGGGGCATCGGCACCAAATGCAATGGTCGGTGCATTGGCCCTGGCCTTTGCAAGGTCGAGCATCTTCGTGTTGACCTTGTTGGCATGCCGCTCGCGCAGCTTGTCGTAGACGGCCGAGTGGATGGCCAAATAGGTCTTCTTGGCTGATTCGTCGCCCGTGAGCGACTGGGCCACAGGCACCGAGCGCGAGGCATCGGGCACCCAAATCACCGGGCCAGAGTAATGGGGCGCGATCTTCACCGCCGTGTGCACACGTGAGGTGGTGGCCCCACCGATGAGAAGGGGAATCTGCTTGGTCCGACACCAGTCGTCGCGCTCCATCTCGCGCGCCACCTGCGCCATCTCCTCGAGGCTTGGGGTGATGAGCCCCGAGAGGCCAATGAGGTCGGCATTGTGTTCCTTTGCTGCCGCAATGATTTGTTGTGCGGGGATCATCACCCCCATATTCACAATGTCGAAGTTATTGCATTGGAGCACCACAGAGACAATGTTCTTGCCGATGTCGTGCACATCGCCTTTGACCGTGGCAAGAATCATCTTCCCCTTGGCCTGGACCAGGCCACTGGCGGCCTGCTCGGCCTCGATGAAGGGCACGAGGTGGGCCACGGCGGCCTTCATGACGCGAGCCGACTTCACCACCTGGGGCAGGAACATCTTGCCTTCGGCGAACAGATCGCCCACCACATTCATGCCGGACATGAGCGGGCCTTCAATGACTTCGATGGGCCTGCCATTGCGCGCATCGACCTCAAGGCGCACTGCCTCGGTGTCTTCCACAATGAATTCAGTAAGCCCATGAACCAGGGCATGTTCGATGCGCTTCTGCGCAGGTAATTCACGCCAGGCAAGCTTCTCTTCTTCCCTCTGACCGTCGTTCTTCAGGCGGGCTGCGAACTCGATCATTCGCTCGGTGGCATCGGGCCTGCGATCAAAGACTATGTCTTCCACATGCTCTCGAAGCGCTGGGTCCATGTCTTCGTAGACACCGAGCTGACCCGCATTGACGATGCCCATGGTCATGCCAGCGCGCACGGCATGGTAGAGGAAGACGGTGTGAATGGCCTCGCGGGCGGCATCATTCCCTCGGAAGGAAAAGCTCACATTCGAGACACCCCCAGAGATTTTTGCGTGGGGCAGGTTTGCTCGAATCCAACGTGTCGCCTCAATGAAATCGATGGCATACCGGTTGTGTTCTTCAATACCAGTGGCAATGGCAAAGACATTGGGATCAAAAATAATGTCTTCGGCAGGAAAGCCCACTGATTCGGTCAGCAGCCGGTAGGCCCGCTGGCAGATGGCCTTGCGCCGCTCTAGGGTATCGGCCTGGCCCTGCTCGTCAAAGGCCATGACCACCGCGGCCGCACCGTAGTGCTTGCATAGACGCGCCTGGCGAAGAAACGACTCCTCCCCCTCTTTGAGAGAGATGGAGTTGACCACCGCCTTTCCTTGAACGCACTTGAGCCCCGCCTCGATCACCTCCCATTTGGAGGAGTCGATCATGATCGGCACCTTCGAGATGTCCGGCTCAGAGGCGATGAGGTTGAGGAACCTTGTCATGGCCGCTTTCGAGTCGAGCATGGCCTCGTCCATGTTCACATCGATCATTTGCGCACCGTTCTCCACCTGCTGCCGGGCGACCTCCACAGCCTTATCGAACTCGCCATTGAGAATCAGTCGAGCAAACTGACGCGAGCCCGTTACATTGGTGCGCTCCCCCACATTAACGAAGAATGACTGCTCGTCGATGTTGAAGGGCTCGAGACCGGAAAGCCTTGTCTTGGTGGGTGCCTCTGGGATGGGGCGCGGCCGATGCTCGCAGACTGCCTTGGCGATGGCGGCAATGTGCTCCGGCGTGGTGCCACAGCAGCCACCAACCACATTGACCCGACCATACTGAGCGAAACTCTTCAGGAAGCCCGAGGTGATGGGTGGTGTTTCATCAAAGCCCGTGGCAGCCATGGGATTGGGCAGGCCGGCATTGGGGTAGACGCAGATGGGTACATCACTGAGCTTGGAGAGCTCCTCGACATAGGGCCGCATCAGGGCGGCACCCAGGGCGCAGTTCAGGCCGATGGTGAGGGGCTTGGCGTGGCGAACGCTGTTCCAGAATGCCTCGACGGTCTGGCCGGACAAAATGCGACCAGAGGCGTCGGTGACCGTGCCGGAGATCATTACCGGCCAGCGCATGCCCCGAGCCTCGAAGACGTCTTCGAGGGCGAATATGGCGGCCTTGGCATTGAGGGTATCGAAGATGGTCTCGATAAGGAGCAGGTCCACACCGGCATCGATTAGCGCATCGGCCTGTTCGCGATAGCTCAGCACAAGCTCATCGAAGCTGATGTTGCGAGCGCCAGGATCATTCACATCGGGCGAGATGGAGGCCGTGCGCGGCGTGGGCCCGATGGCGCCGGCGACGAATCGAGGCTTGTCGGTGCTGCTGTGCTTGTCTCGTGCCGTGCAGGCCAATCGTGCCGAGGCTCGGTTCATCTCGAGGGCCATCTCGGCCAGACGGTAGTCCTCTTGGGCCACCCGAGTGGCACCAAAGGTGTTGGTCTCGATGATGTCGGCCCCTGCCTCTAGGTACTGCTCGTGAATCGACTGAATGATGCCGGGCTGAGTGAGGCTCAGAAGTTCGTTGTTGCCCTTGACTTCAATGCCGCTCTTGAGTGCTTGGTCAAGAATCGCCGCAAGGGAGTCATTGAGCGGCATGGCCTGAGAACCGGTTTGGCCCCGGTAATCCGATTCGCTCAGTTTGTACTGCTGAATCATGGTGCCCATGGCACCGTCAATGATGAGGATTCGCTGCGCGAGGGCCTGCTCAATCAATTCAAAACGAGGCGATTTGGGCAGCTGTGCACGCCCCTCGGAACGGGGCATCCGATGAGATTGATTGCGCGTGCTTTGGAGTGCGGCGGTGGAAGTCAAGCCAGCGATTATAGGCGGTTGAGCCAGTAATCGAGGCCATCGGCATTGAGCCGAACGTCGAGGGAAAGCACCTCTTCGAGCTCGGAATCTTCAATGCCCACGCCCATTGAACGGGCTTGTTCTTTGAGCATCGCCATGAGGTCGCTCTGAATTCGTTTGGCCCGACCTTCCTCGGTGTCTTTGTGTGCCATGGCCAGGGCCACATAGTCATCGACCTGTGAGAGCAGTCGCGCACCGCAGCCGGCCACGTCGGTGACTTGGGAGTAGTGGGTGAGGTAGACCGCACTGGGCTTGGCATCCGTGACTCGGCGGATGGACTTGCGCAGCGGGTCGGGCTCGAACTGGGTGGGTGGGCAGGTAACGAAAATAAAGCAGCCCTTGGGCGTGTCGAGCTCCCGATAGGAGATTCCAAAGGTATCTCCGGTGAAGACACCATTGGACTGCGAATCATGAATAAAGACATGGTGCCGGGCGTGTCCGGGCGCATCCCAAAAACTCAGCGTTCGAGATCCTAGGGTGATCTGCGCACCCTCGCCTGTCGACAGAATGCGATCGGGATCAACAGGAGAGAGCCTGCCGTACTCGCGAAGGGCCATCTCTTCGCCATAGACGGAGCAGACCGACTCCCAGAGGACGCTCGGGTCGACCATGTGCTTGACGCCCCTTGGATGCACGGTCAGCCGAGCATTCGGACAATGATTGAGCAAGGCGCCCGCCCCACCGGCGTGGTCGAGGTGGACGTGGGTTAGCACAATGTAATCGACCTGATCGGTGCCAAGACCCAGGCCACCGAGCGCCTCGAGAATTCGGGGCACTGAATTGGCCGTTGAAGTGTCGATGACGGCAACCCGTCCATCGTCGATCACGAAATGAATGGCATCGAGCTCGGTGCGCAGGTAGCCCGAGTCGAGGCTGTAGATACCGTTATTGAAATCGCGAAGATGGGCGAGGGGCTGCTTGAAGTGCTGATGCTGATGATGTGGATTCATAGACTGAATTATCGCGAACAATCGACTCGGCGGCCCGTTGGGCAATCAGCATCACAGGCGCATTGGTATTGCCAGAGGTGATCAGGGGCATGGCCGAGGCATCGACCACTCGAAGACCAGCGATTCCTCGCAGGCGACAGTCGGAATCGAGCACGGTGCCCATGGCACAGGTGCCCACGGGGTGAAAGATGGTGGTTCCGAGCTCTCGCGCCGCTTGGGCAAGCTCTTCGGTAGTTTGCACCGAGGGGCCGGGAAGCCACTCTTCTGGATCGAACCTGGCGAGCGCATGGCCCCGCATGATTGCGCGGGTCATCTCAAGCCCCCGAACACTCGCGTTGATATCGTCTTCGGTTGAGAGGTAATTGCATTGAATCTTGGGGGCAGCAAGGGTCTCGGGGTGTTGGATGTGGACACTGCCGCGCGAACTCGGGCGCAGATTGCAGACCGAGGGAGTAATGGCATCGAAGGGGTGCAGGGGTTCGCCGAACTTCGGCAAGGAGAGTGGCTGGACATGCCACTCCAGGTCGGGGCTGGCATGTGATGTTTGGCTCTTGGCAAAGGCACCCAGTGTGGATGGCGGCATGGTCAAGGGGCCGGTTCGAAAGAGAGCGTATTCAAGCCCCATTCCCAGTCGGGTCAGTGGATTCTTGTAGAGACTGTTGACGGTCTTGGCGCCCTTGATTTTGTAGACCGTTCGAATCTGTAAGTGGTCCTGGAGATTCTCGCCAATGGCGGGCTGATCGAGCACAACCGGAATCTGTAGGCCCGAGAGCACACGGGCCGCACCCACCCCAGAGGCTTCAAGAAGCTGAACCGACCCGATGGACCCAGCCGAGAGTATGAGCTCCCTGTTTGCGAAGACATCAATGAGCTGGGTGTCTTTTAGGAGACGCAGGCCAATGGCGCGCTGCCTCGCCTGCGACCAGGCCTGGGGGGGCGCTTCATTCGCTGGGTATGTGTTCGCTTTGAAGAGCAGCTTGAGGGCGTGTGCATGGGTCCAGACCGTCAGGTTGGGTCGCTTGGCAATGGGGTGCAAGAAGGCATCGGCCATTGACCATCGGCGCCCTCTTCTCTGGGTGACGTGAAAGTAGGCGCAGCCAGCGTTATCACCCCGATTGAATTCCTCGACGGAGGCAATACCGGTCTGGGCAGCAGCAGCCCGCCATGCGTCGAGAATGGGCCATCGCACCCGAGGGCGCTCCACCCGCATCTCGCCCCCCGCACCATGCCAGTCGTCGGCACCGGCGAAGTAATCCTCGAGCCCCATATAGGTCGAGAGGGTCTGGCCGGACTCGGCAGTTCCCCATCGCCACTTCTCGTCGCCGATGGCCTCGGCCCATCGGTCGTAGTCACTGGCCTGGCCCCGCATGTAAATCATTGCGTTGATCGATGAGCATCCGCCAATCACGCGGCCTCGTGCATAGTGAATGGAGCGACCGGCAAGGCCGGGGTCGCTTTGCGTCTTGAAGCACCAATCGGTTCTTGGGTTTGCAATGGTGAAGAGGTAGCCCACAGGAATCTTGATCCAGACCCAGTCGTCCTTTCCTCCCGCCTCGATCAGAAGCACCGTCTTGGAAGGGTCGGCCGAGAGTCGATTGGCAAGCAGACACCCCGCACTTCCTGCCCCGACCACGACATAGTCAAAGCTCAACATCGGGGGCCGTCTGAGGAAAACCGAAGCTCGTTGGGGTAGGGGAAGACATCATCGAGCAGACCCTGCCGAATCCGGTCTTGTTGGGCCTGCCAGAAGGTCGCATCGAGTAGTTCGGCGTGGTGACGCATGAATGCCACCCTCAGTCGGGGAACCCCTAGCAGGAAGCGCTCAAACTCCTCGGGGAAGACATCGTTGGGCCCCACGGTGTACCAGGGCTCGGACGACATCTCGTCCTCGGGGGTTCGGGGGGGTGGAATCTCGCGGAACCGGCACTCAGTGAGGTACTGAATCTCATCGTAGTCATAGAAGACCACCCGACCCTGTCGGGTCATGCCGAAATTCTTGTAGAGCATGTCGCCCGGGAAAATGTTTGCAGCCAGCAGCTGACGAATGGCATTTCCATACTCGATGACGGCGCACTCGAGCTGCTGATCGGTGGCGTGTTCCAGGTAGATGTTGAGCGGCACCATTCGTCGCTCGATATAGAGATGCCGGATCACCACCCTTTCGCCGTCTTCTTCGAGCATGGTGGGCGCAAATTCACGAATCTCCTTGAGCAGGCTCTCCTCGAATCGGGCCCTGGGGAAATCGACGTTCGAATACTCCCAGACGTCGGCCATTCGGCCCGCCCGATCGTGCAGCTTGACCAACTGATAGCGAGACATGATGTGCTCGCGGCTGACCTCCTTTGCCCTTT
>DAIPXU010000063.1:0-7748 GCA_036783055.1 Burkholderiaceae bacterium
CATCCCTCTCTCATCTTAGCGGAAGACAACGATACATCCAATCCATTCGATCCAAAAGGCCCATACGATTAATGACCACCCACTCGATCGCAGTCGATGCCGTGTTGGGAGAGTCCGGTTCCGAGTCCCGACTTCGTTTATCAGACCGCCTCTTCGCATCTCTCTTCAATCATCTGGTGTATCCGCAGATCTGGGAAGACCCAGAGGTGGACCTTGAGGCCTTGCAACTCAAAGACGGCGAGCATGTTCTTGCCATTGCGTCGGGTGGCTGCAATCTGCTCAATATGCTCACGGCGGCCAACGTCCGCATAACGGGGCTTGACCTGAGCCAGGCCCACATTGCCTTGAATCGGCTCAAGCATGCCGCCATTTGCGCATTCGATTCGTACGACGATTTCTTCGATTTCTTTGGCCGTGCCAACCAGAGGGCCAATATCGATCGATACCACCAACATATCGCGGCCCATTTGGATTGCGCAAGCCGCTCCTACTGGGAGACGCGCGCCCCTGTGAGGCCTCGGATTCACACCTTTGCCAAAAATTTCTACGCCAACGGGGTACTTGGCCGGTTCATCGGGGCGAGTCACTTCCTGGCCGGTCTGCTCGGAGTGAGTCCTCGAGATTTGATGAATGCAAGGAACAGGGAGGAGCAGGCCAAGATCTTTGACTCCACCATGGGCCGCCTTCTGAAGCGTCCGATGGTGCGCCGGGCGCTGCAGACGCCCTTGGCTCTCTATGGCCTTGGCATCCCAGCGGCTCAATTCGAGAAACTCCAGGGCGACGCTCCATCGATGGCGCAGGTGCTGCACGATCGACTCCGCAGGCTGGCTTGTGACTTTGATCTCTCCGACAACTACTTTGCCTGGCAGGCGTTTGGTCGACGTTACGACACCGAGAATGGGAAGGCCTTGCCCCGGTATCTTCAGCAGAGGCACTACGAGACCCTTCGGGCACGCATTGGCAATGTCGAGATTGCACGAAAGATTGCCACTGCATTTCTAAAGGATCAGCCTGCGGGATCGGTCGATGCCTTTGTCCTGCTCGATGCCCAGGACTGGATGGATGATCAGCAACTCAATGCCCTCTGGGCGGAAATCCATCGCACTGCCTCCGCAGGTGCTCGAGTGATCTTCAGGACCGCTGGAGAGGCCAACATTCTCCTTGGCCGGGTCGATTCCGCGGTGTTGGGTCAATGGGCCTACCATGAGGAACTGTCGAAGGCATTGCATCAAAAGGACCGCTCGGCCATCTACGGCGGTTTTCATCTGATGCAGCGCAGCCCCAGCTAAGCGATGCAACTCGAGAGTCTGAACTCGCATGGGGCGAAGATGGACGAGGTCTATCGTTGGACGAGATATGTCTACGACTGGACGCGGCCACTCTTTTTGTTTGGGCGAGATGAGTTGGTGGATCGTCTCAATCCCCCGGTGGGTGGACGCGTCTGTGAGATGGGCTGCGGCACGGCCCACAACCTGATTCGGCTGGCTCGGCGCCGGCCCGACCTGAGGCTTCTTGGGGTGGATGCGTCGGAGGCCATGCTTGAGTTGGCAGCACGCAAAATCTGCAACTTGGGGCTGGAGGGTCAGATTGAATTGGCCCATGGCTATGCCGAGTCGTTTCGGCCATCGATGCCCATGGATGCCGTGCTCTTCCCCTACTCGCTCTCCATGATGCCAGCGCCGCACTCGGCGCTGCTCAATGCGGGCAGCTGGCTCTCAGAGGCGGGTGCGATCCACTTCGTCGATTTCGGTGATCTGGCGGGCTGGCCAACGATCCCCCGCAGAATGGTGCAGCGGTTTCTGAATCACTTTGCGGTCCATCCAAGGCCTGCGGCAATCACCGAGGCAGCAGAGGGACTGAAGGTAGAGCTCGAGTGGCGCTACGGGCGCTACTGTTTTGCAGGCGTGATACGGCGCACTAGACCCGATGGCCTGGGGGCCTAGAAGCCCATCAACTTGGCCTTCTCCAGGATTTTGAGCTTGTCGTCTGTTCCCGACCCCGGCGCAATCACTGACCATTCACTGTCTCGTTCATCGAAGGCCACAACCTCTCCGCCGCCCATGGGCTCGGAGCAGGCAATCTTTTGAATGGTTCTGCGAAGGTTCTCCTCCACGTCGTACTCGGCGATGATGCGCATTGATCGATAGGGTTTGCCGGAGGGTGTCTTCTGGCTGACCAGGAAGTCTTGTATTTCCTCCACCTTGACGATGGCCCCGTTTCGGCGAATCTCGGCGAAGTCCATGTACTCGTTGTACTTGGGGTTGGTTGAACACTCATAAATCATTGGCTCGGGCTCCCGTTGTGGTGGTGGCTGGCCTCGCCTTGATGCCGAGGCATCGGCGCAGACCGCTATCATCCGATTAACTCACGCATTTATATACGGAATCGAAGATGCCGGCACGCCAAGTCATATCCACCCCCGATGCCCCCGCAGCCATCGGCACCTACTCGCAGGCGATTCGGGTGGGCGATACCGTCTGGCTATCGGGCCAGATTCCCTTAGACCCCAAGACCATGGCCCTGGTCGGCGATGCCTCGCCCGAGGGAGTCGAGCAACAGATTCATCAGGTCTTTCGCAATCTGGCCGCGGTGGCCAAGGCCAGCGGTGGTTCTCTGGCCGATGTGGTCAAGCTCAATCTCTACCTTACCGATCTCTCTCATTTCGCGAAAGTAAATGAAGTAATGGCTCAGTATTTCTCAGAGCCGTATCCCGCTCGAGCGGCGGTGGGCGTAGCGAGTCTCCCGCGCTCCGCAGCCGTTGAGGCCGAGGCCACCATGGTGGTCGGCACGACTTAGGTTCGATCGGGGTGCCGGCTTCTGGCTGGCCTGAGGGCCTTCGAAAACTTGGCCTCGAGCGGCCGATTGATCTGCTGCTGCATTTTCCACTGCGTTACGAGGACGAGTCTGCGGTCTGGCCCATTGCCAGAGTAGCGTCGGGCCAGTCTGTTCAACTCCAGGTGAGGGTGCGATCGGCCAAGGTGGTCTTTCGGCCCCGGCGGACGCTGCTAGTGGAGGTGGAAGACGAGACAGGTCGGGCCAGCCTGCGCTATTTCTACTTTAAGCAATCGATGGCCGACGACTTCACCGAGGGCCGGCAGATTCGAGTGATTGGCGAGGCACGCCTGAGCCTGGCGGGCTTGGAGTTTGTGCATCCAAGGGTGCGGTCGGGTTGGCTCAGCCCCGAGGCACTGGCCACTCAGCCCATGCTCCCGGTCTATCCCACCACCCAAGGACTGGCGCAGGCCACCATCCGTAGGCAGGTGGGTCTGGCCCTTGAGAGACATCTTCCAGAGGAATGGCTGCCTGAATCGTCTCTTGCGGCATTGGGTTTGAAGCGACTGCCCGAAGCAATTGAGTACCTGCATCGGGCGCCAGCCGTGGTCGGTGGCGTTCGGCAGTCGATTGATGCGCAGGGCCCGGAGTGGAATCGGATTCGAGTCGATGAGTTGCTCGCCCAGCAGATTGCATTGCGTCGAGCCAGAAGAAGCCGTGCCAAGGACCTTGCCCCCGCACTCAATGATGCAGAGGGACTCGCAGACCAACTAGTTAAATTGCTTCCCTTTGCACTCACTGCAGCCCAGAAAAGATCTTGGCAGGAGTTGCGCACTGATCTCACCCAGGAGCGACCTGCCCATCGACTGATTCAGGGCGATGTGGGAAGTGGCAAGACCGTGATTGCTGCGCTGGCTGCGGCCCATGCCCTCGGCTCGGGCTGCCAGGTGGCGGTGATGGCCCCCACTGAAATTCTTGCTGCGCAGCTCCACAGCAAGTTCAGCGAGTGGATGTCTTCCCTGGGTGTGGAGGTGGTGTTTCTCAAGGGGGGGCTTGGGGTGGCCGAGCGCCGTCGTCGACACGAGTCGGTGGCTTCGGGCGCCTGCCGCCTGATTGTTGGAACCCACGCACTCATTCAGAAAGACGTGGTCTTCAAGAATCTTGGCCTGGCGATTGTCGATGAACAGCACCGCTTTGGGGTGGCCCAACGCATTGCGCTTCGGGAGCAGCAGTCGGCGGGCCATGTGGCGCATATCGTTGGCATGTCAGCCACACCCATTCCAAGAAGTCTTGCCATGACCTATCTCGCTGACTTGGATGTCTCTGTCATTGATGAGCGACCCCCAGGACGCGAGCCCATTCAGACGCGGCTTGTCTCTCGCACTCGCAGAGACGAAGTCTTGGAGCGGCTGGTGCATTTTCTTGAGAGTGAAGGGCAGGCCTATTGGGTCTGCCCCATCATCGACGAGAAGGAGGATGCGGAGCGGGCCTACGCCGCATTGAGTGAGACCGAGGCCTGGCTGCGGCCGACCCTGGGTGAGAAGCTCCAGGTCTTGCATGGACGAATGCCAGCGGCCGAGAAGGCGCAGGCGATGTCACGTTTTGTTGCGGGCGAGGCGCGATTGCTTCTAGCAACCACCGTCATCGAGGTGGGAGTGGATGTGCCCACTGCCAGACTCATGGTGATTGAGCAGGCCGAGCGTTTCGGTCTGGCCCAGTTGCATCAGTTGCGTGGGCGGGTGGGCCGTGGCCAGGGGCAGAGCAGCTGCATTCTGATGTTCGAGGAGCCCCTCTCGGAGACTGCCCGCGAGCGCCTTCGGGCCCTTTATGAGACCGACGATGGCTTTGAGTTGGCGCGCCGCGACCTGGCCATGCGCGGGCCCGGGGAGCTTTTGGGCGTGCGACAATCCGGCGAGCCGAGTCTTCGATTCAGCGACCTCTCGCGGGATCAAAGGCTCATTGAATATGCAGTGGACTGGGCCGAGCGCCATTTGAGCGTCTCGGGTGATTTGCTCTCTGGGGCCAACGTCAGTCCCGAGCAGATTGAGGCCCTGCTCAATCGTTGGGCCTATGGCCGAGACCGTTTTCTTGCGAGTGTGTAGATTCTTCTGATCCGACCATGACACTGACCGAATTGCGATACATCGTTGCTGTGGCCCGTGAGCGGCATTTCGGGCGCGCAGCCGAGGCCTGCTTTGTCAGTCAGCCCACCTTGTCGGTGAGTATCAAGAAACTCGAGTCTGAACTCGAGGCCCAGATTTTTGAGCGTGGCGGCGCCGAGGTGAGCCTCACTCCAATTGGTGAGCAGCTGGTGGCGCAGGCCCAACGCGTTCTTGATGAGGTGAGCCGATTGAGCCAACTCGCTGCACAGGGCCGAGACCCATTGCTCGGGCCACTCCGGCTTGGTGTGATCTACACCATCGGACCCTATCTCTTGCCGCGGGTGATGAAGACACTGATCCGTCGGCATCCACAGATGCCACTGATTCTCTCGGAGAATTTCACCCAGAAACTGCTCGAGCAGCTTCGCAATGGTGAGATTGATGTGGCGATTCTTGCAGAGCCATTCGATGGCTCGGGCATGGAGGTCATGCCACTCTACGACGAAGACTTTATGGTGGCCGTTCCCAAGGGGCATCCCTTGGAGGCCCAGGGCGCGGTGCCATCGGCCGATCTCAAACAGGAGACCATGCTCTTGCTCGGCTCGGGTCACTGCTTTCGAGACCATGTCTTGGAGGTCTGCCCCGAGTCGGCCCGGTTTGCTCAGAATGCAGCCGGCATTCAGCGCACCTTCGAGGGCAGCTCTCTTGAGACCATACGGCACATGGTGGCCTCTGGCTTGGGCATTACGGTACTGCCGAAGTTGGCGGTGATGTCGGCCACGCCAGACCCGCTGCTGGCCATGATTCCTTTTCAAGACCCAGTGCCCAATCGACGCGTGAGCCTCGTCTGGAGAAAGAGTTTTTCGCGTCGCGCTGCGGTTGACTGCCTCGGTGATGTTGTTCATTCGGTGGAGTTGCCCGGCTGCAGAAAGATTGAACCGGCGCGCAGACCGATCTCCGCGGCTGCCTGAAGGATGCGGGAAGCAATCCGATGAAAAAAGAATACGGCGCGATGGAATCGGTGATCGGGCAAACGCCCCTGGTTGCGCTCGATCGCGTCTTGGGTCCCGCCGGACTCAATCGCGGCAACCGCCTGCTTGGCAAACTCGAGGGCAACAACCCAGCCGGTTCGGTGAAAGATCGGCCGGCGATCTCGATGATCTCGCGCGCAGAAGCACGTGGTGAGCTCAAGCCCGGCGACACTCTGATTGAGGCCACCAGTGGCAACACAGGAATTGCATTGGCCATGGCCGCCGCCATTCGTGGCTACCGAATGGTGCTGATCATGCCCGACAACCTATCGATTGAGCGCCGTCAGGCAATGAAGGCCTATGGTGCCGAACTCATTCTCGTTACGCAGCAAGAGGGCATGGAGGGCGCGCGTGATCTGGCCGACGCCATGCAGTCCCGGGGCGAGGGCCGGGTGCTCAATCAGTTCTCCAATGACGACAACTGGATTGCCCACTACGAGACCACCGGCCCGGAGATCTGGAGAGACACCGCCGGTGGGGTGACGCATTTTGTCTCCGCCATGGGAACCACCGGGACCATCACCGGTGTCTCTCGCTATCTCAAGGAGCGAAACCCATCGATTCGAATCATCGGGGCACAACCGGCCGATGGCTCATCGATTCCAGGCATTCGAAAGTGGTCTCCTGCCTATGTGCCACCGATTCGTCAGAAGGCATACATTGATCAAATCGAAGAGGTCACCCAGGCCGATGCCGAGGAGATGGCCCGTCGTCTTGCGGTAGAGGAGGGACTCTTTTGCGGCCCCTCGGCCGCGGGCGCCTGCTTGATCGCCATGCGAATTGCGGCCGGGCTTGAAAATGCCACCGTGGTGTTCATCGTCTGCGATCGTGGCGATCGCTACCTGTCGACGGGAATCTTCCCGGGCTAGAGACCCTGTGCCGGCTTGGGTGGGGTCGATACCTGGCCCTCTCGCTCTGAGAGGGCCGAAAGGGTGGGGTCGAGCCCTACACGCTCATCAAAGACGAAGCAGTCGCCACGCCAGTGGTCGCCACCGACTTCTTCAAAGTATTTGAGAATGCCGCCCTCAAGTTGGTAGACATGCTCGAGTCCGAGTGATTGCATAAAGAGTACAGCCTTCTCACAGCGAATGCCACCTGTGCAGTAACTCACAACCGTCTTGCCCTTCAATTCATCGAGATGGTCTTGCAGGGCTTGCGGAAACTGGGTGAATTTTTCAATGCGCCAATCGATGGCGTTTTCAAAGCGACCCAGGTCGACTTCAAATGCGTTTCGCGTGTCGAGCATGACCACGGGGCGGCCCTGGTCGTCGTGTCCCTGGGCAAGCCAATTGGCCACCGTTGCCGACGAGGCAGCAGGGGCCCGACACTCGAAGGGGCGAATGACCGGGTGGTTCATGCGGATGATTTCGTTCTTGAGTTTCACTCGCATGCGTTTGAACGGAACATGGTCAGACCAACTCCATTTCACTTCGAGATTCTGAAAGCCAGGTAGGCCACGCAGCCAATCGATGCATGAGCGGACCTGGCGCTCAGGCCCTGCCAGAAAGGCGTTGAGGCCTTCTGGGGTCACCAGCACCGTGCCTCTGAGTGCCGGCCACTGTTCGATTGCAATCAGGAGATCTTCGCGGGTTTTGCGTGGGTCAACGATTGGACAAAACCGATAGCTTGCGGCGTTGAGTACGGAGGCCATAAAAAGTTTCTCAGGGTAATGACTGATGAGTGTAGTCAATCAAGCGGGTATGGTTCGGACATCACTTGAAGTGGGGGATGCTGGCCGCGTTGGCCAGCAAGTGGTTGGGCGAGATTGGGAAACCTCTCTCGCCTCTTTTTTTGGCTCCTCCTGCACGAAGAAGTCTCTGCTGAGATAAGTCGGTGCGACGAC
>DAIPXU010000064.1:0-7742 GCA_036783055.1 Burkholderiaceae bacterium
AGTGTCTGCAGCCTGCAGTGGCCCGTGCCGTCGTATTCGACTCGCCTGCGGGGACTTTGTGCCATCCGCATCGGGCGATGACAAGGCGGTCTGGATTCCCGATGCGGCCACGTTTCGGGTGGCCGCATCGAGGCGTCGTGCCTGGGAAGATCTCGTTGCAATGAGAAATTCCATGATGGAAGGCTAGGGTTCCGAGGACCTACAATGCGGAATGTCTCGGCCCATTGAATTGCGCATACATCGCTCGGCGATGCGTGCAAACCTTCAGCGAATTCGGCAACTCTCTTTGGGGGCTTCGGTCTGGGCAGTCATCAAGGCGCGTGGATATGGCCATGGACTTGATGCGGTGGTCGATGGGTTTGCACAGGCCGATGGTCTGGCCGTATTGGACATTGAAGAGGCGGTCTTTCTTCGGAGTCGTGGATGGACCAAACCCGTTTTGTTGCTCGAGGGCGCTTTCGATCACGCTGACTTGGAAGAAGCCCACCGACTGGGCCTCGACATGGTGGTCCATACCCATGAGCAGATCAACCGGCTCTTTGCGCGTTATGAGCGCAGCGAGTCGGCGGGAACCCTCGGCCGCGTATGGATCAAACTCAACACTGGTATGAATCGTTTGGGATTCCCATCGGCCAGCCTGCCCTGGTTGGCCGATCGAGTCGAGCAAATGCGTCGACTCCTGCCAGCAGGCCTGGGCATGATGACCCACTTCGCCAGCGCGGAAGATGCCGAGGGCGTTCATTTGCCCCTTCGTCTCTTTAAGGCAATGACGACCCGACTCGATCGACATCCCGATGAACCGCTCTCGGTGGCCAATTCCGCAGCAGCCTTTCGTCACTCCGATGCGCGAATGGGCTGGCTGCGCCCAGGCCTCGCCCTCTATGGTGCAAGCCCACTGCCGGATCGTTCTTCGCAGCAATTGGGCCTAGCGGGCGCCGCATCCCTTTGCAGTCGACTCATCTCGATTCAGAGCCTCGAGGCGGGCGATGCTGTGGGCTATGGCGGCCGATTCGTCGCCAAGCGTTCCATGCGAATTGGCGTGGTTGCCGCTGGCTACGCCGATGGCGTTATGCGAGGGGCGCCCGATGGCACTCCGGTCTGGGTGAGCGGGCATCTCTGTCCGCTGGTCGGGCAGGTCTCAATGGACATGCTCACTGTGGACCTCTCTCGCCATCCCTCCGCGGAGGTGGGCGCCGAGGTGGAACTCTGGGGCCAGGCCTTGCCCATTGATCACGTCGCCAGGCACTGTGGCACCTCTGCCTATGAGCTCATGACCGGAGTCACCGAGCGCGTACCCAGACGGTTGTCGGACGGCTAGTCGCGTGGCAAAAGAGAAGCTGGCATTTGTATGCCAGGCGTGCGGCCAGGCCTTTGCCAAGTGGCAAGGCCAGTGCGATGGCTGTGGCAATTGGAACACGCTGGAGTCGGGATTGGGTGGCGGCAGGGCCACTTCGGGCTTTGCTCCGAGTGCGGGCATCCAGCGGCTCTCTGATGTTCGGCTGAGCGAGCAGGCCCGCTGGAGCATGGGGCTCGATGAGTTCGATCGCGTCTTGGGGGGTGGGATGGTGCCCGGCGGGGTGGTGCTGCTGGGTGGCGACCCAGGAATTGGCAAGTCGACTCTCTTGCTGCAGGCCCTCGCGGAGCATTGCGCGGGCAATCCGAGCCAGCGGCTTTTGTATGTCACTGGTGAGGAGTCGAGCGAGCAAGTGGCCATGCGCGCGCGAAGGCTTGGGCTGACCGAGGCGGCGTTGGCCTCTATCCAGATTCTCGCAGAGACCCAGCTCGAGCGAATTTTGTTGGTCTTGGAGAAGACCAAGCCACAACTCTTGGTCGTCGACTCCATCCAGACGGTTTTCTCAGAGGCCATTGGCTCGGCCGCCGGCTCGGTCTCTCAGGTTCGTGAGTCGGCCGGCCAACTCACGCGTTGGGCCAAGTCATCGGGCAGTGGTTTGTTTTTGGTGGGCCATGGCACCAAAGAGGGTTCCCTTGCTGGACCCCGCGTGCTCGAACACATGGTCGATGCGGTGCTCTATTTTGAAGGCGATGCACAGGCCTCGTTTCGGGTGGTGCGCGCGGGCAAGAACCGATTCGGAACCGTCAATGAATTGGGTGTGTTTGCAATGACGGACCGGGGCCTGCGCCCCATCTCGAATCCTTCAGCACTCTTTTTGTCTGAGGCGCAACTGGGGTCCTCGCATACCAACTCGAGTCGTGTGCCGGGCGCATGTGTGGTGGCCACCCAGGAGGGAACTCGGCCGCTTCTGGTGGAGGTTCAGGCCCTGGTGGACCAGGCGCAGTCGGGCGCACCGCGCCGGCTCTGTGTGGGACTCGACCCCCAACGACTGGTGATGCTCCTGGCCATCCTTCATCGTCACTGCGGGATCGCCTGCTTCGATCAGGATGTGTATCTGAATGCCGTCGGCGGTGTCCGCATTCAAGAGACCGCGGCCGACCTGGCCATTCTTGCGGCAGTGGTCTCGTCGTTGCGCAACCGCGCTTTGCAACCCGGGCTGATCATCTTCGGTGAACTTGGCCTGGCGGGCGAGATACGGCCCTCCCCGCGTGGGCAGGAGCGACTCAGAGAGGCTGCACGGCTCGGATTCACAAAGGCGCTTGTTCCCGAGGCGAATGCCCCGAAGAAGGCCATCGATGGGATTGAGATTCTTCCGGTGCGGCGCCTTCAAGACGCGTTAGAAAAACTCTTCTGAATGGCCTGGGCGCAGAGGCGCCCGCCAATGACCGCCGACTCAATCGTTGCCGGAAATCCAATCGCCATGTCGTCGGCTGCTCGCCATACTCGGGCCACTCCCGTCTGTGGCACACCCCAGGCTTGACCTGTATCGACGGCCTCGGCCGTGCAGGCCCAGGTGGCGTGGCGTTCATGGGTCAATCGAGTCTCGGTGATCGACTCGGTCAGTGGCGATGGCACCGATCGGCGCAGGGCATCTTCGGCCACTTCCCAGTCACTGGCTGGTTGAATCGCACTGTGAACCGCGGCATGAACCTGCCCCCATGCCCCGGGCGGGCGGTGAAGGATGAGATGGCCCCTTGAGCAATCGAGGCGACTCGACGGCAGGTGCGAACCACTCGTGTTTTGCAGGGCCCAGAGGGTTGCGATGCCTCGGGTCTCCCCGCTTGCCCAGCGCTCGGATTCGGCCGTCGCAGGCAGTGGGCTCTGTTGCCAGAGTCGACGGCACTCCCTTGCGGGCAGGGCCAACACCAGATGATCGAAGGGAATGGCACCCTGCGAGGATTCGACGGAGTGGTTCCCAATCCGCAGGCCTCTCGTGCCCGTCTTGATGCCAACGCCTCGTGCGCATGCGAGCGCAATCAGTGGGTCAATCGCAGCCTCGCCAAGGTTTTTCTTGGGATGCCAGCAGTCGGTGGCACCCCTTGGGCCGGCAAGCGTGTTGCGAAGAATTTGCAAGAAGACGGCAGCGCTGGCCGACTCGAATTCCGTATTCAACGCCCCCTCGACCATGGGGCGCCAGAACTTCTCAATGAGCGGTGGTGGCGTGTTTGGTGCGAACCACGCCTGTGCGGTGCCACGGGCAGACCATCTCTGTCGGTAGGCACGCAGGATCACCTGCACCATAGAAACCCGCCAGGGCATGGGCCAGGAAGCAAAACCCACAGGACGCCTTGCATAGACATCGGCCAATAGGATTCGCCAGGGGAACCCGATTGAGGGGATGCTCTGCCAAAGCCATTGGTCTTTGGAGTCGTGGGGGCAGGCCCAAGCCATTGGCCCCGACTCCCATCGATTCAGGGCGCCGGCCTCGCGCAAGAGCGAGAAGGTCTCTCCATAGGCGCCCAAAATCAAATGCTGACCATTGTCGATGGGCACTGTGCCGATACCGGTTTGCCAATCGAGGCCACGGGCCCGCCCGCCGGCCTGGGGGGCGGCCTCCAAAATGGTGATCTCCAGTCGGGGGTCGTGGCTCAGATGCAGGGCGGCGCTCAGTCCCGACCAACCACCCCCGAGAATGACGATTCTCGGTCTCACCTTGGTCTTCGGCCCCACCAAGTCAGAAGCACAAGAAGACGTTTCCTGAACCATCCCAGTGTGACCCGCTGGTGCATGACTGCGAAGTCGAGTTCCTCAATGGCATGCAGCAGATCTCGGTAGGTCGCTGCCATGATGAGCCCCGGCCTTTGTGCCTTCCGGCACGAAGGGGGAAGCAGTCGCAGTGCGCTCTCGTAGCGCGCATGGGCGCGCTCGGCCATCTCGGCCAGTGCCTTGCGAAGGGCGGGGCTGTCCTCGAGGGCCAAGATCTGATTGGTTTGGAGGCGATGTTTCTCGAGCAGTGATGTGGGCAGATAGACACGGCCGCGTCGGGCATCCTCACCGACATCACGAATGATGTTGGTGTACTGCAGGGCGATACCAAGCTCGGTGGCGTAAGACAGGCAGTCATGATTGCATGGACCAAAGACCCGGGCAGACAAGCGTCCCACCGCGCCAGCCACCTGGTCACAGTAGCCGTCGAGCATTCCGAAGTCTTTGATCTCCATGGGGTGGAGGTCCCGAGCCATGCCATGGAGCACCGCCTCAAAATCGGATTTCGGCAGGTCGAATGGCTCGATGACCGGCTCGAGTGCCTTGCCCACCGGATGCGCCGCGGTTCCAGCAAAGGCGCGGTCGAGTTCCTGGTGCCACCAAGCAAGCTTTTGCTGCGCGACCGCCTGGTCTTGGCATTCGTCGGCCACGTCGTCGACCTCGCGACAGAATGCATAGACCGCCTCCATGGCCAAGCGGCGTGGCCTCTCCAAGAGCCGAAATGCTGCGGTGAGGTTCGAGCCGGCAGAGGCGACCTTCTCCGCGCAGTAGGCCTGTGGCGTCATGGCTTCTGACTCGTGACAGGGGACGACTGGAAGCCCAAACGAATCGACTCCCCAAGCAGTGCAATCCAGTCCAAGGCCCCGAGTCGTATGGAGTAACGCCAGGGAACGAGTGGCCGCTCGAGAATGCGCTGCCCGACGCGTCGCCCCCCCGCGAGCGTCAGGCCGATCTCGAGTGCCATGGGGGTGGCGCCGGAGAAATCCATGGTGCGAAGTCGGCCAGGCAAGGCGGCTCCTTGGTCAAGCGATGCCAGGCCACGCGCGGCGATGGCGCTGCTGATTGAAACGCGCTCTTCATCAGACAGCGCGTCAAGCCCATTGATCTGCTGCGCGGTCCAGGTGAGGGTCGCTGGCCAATGGTCCATTGGCATGGTGGGTCGTTGACGGCCAAGATCCTCATGGAGGTCTTGGGCGAAATTGATGAGCTGCAATCCGGTGCAGATGGCATCACTCTGGGCACGGGAGTCTGCATCGTTGACACCGAGCAATCCAAGAACAATGCGGCCCACTGGATTGGCCGAACGGCTGCAGTAGTCGAGCACCGATGGCCAGTCTGGAAAGGGCCGGAAGTTGGCGTCTTGTTTGAAGGCCGAGAGAAGGGCAAGGGCCTGAGAGACCAACTCGGCATCGTGATGGAGATCGACTGCGAGACGCTGACCGATGTCCCAGAGCCGGCTTGCCGGGGCATTCGCGGCGCGAGGATGTCGCTGCAGAAGGCCATCCTCGAGGCATTCCAGCCGATGGGTTCTCTCCTCTGCGGTGAGGTCGTCGCCCTCGTCGGCGAGGTCATCCCCGCATCGGGCGAACCGATAGAGGGAGAGCACGGCAGGCCGGATGGATTGGGGAACCAGCCAAGAGGCGACAGGAAAGTTTTCGTAGTGGCCACCGCCGTGAATGGCCGGGGCCGGGCGCTCAGAGTCCATGCGAGATTCTATGTCTTGGCGGAATGTGGACAGCCCCCATTCGATACAATCCAGGTTCGTCGCGGCACTTAAAGAATGCCGATCCCGCGAAGGTGGCGAAATTGGTAGACGCACCAGGTTTAGGTCCTGACGCCGCAAGGTGTGGGGGTTCGAGTCCCCCCCTTCGCACCACTTGTTGATTTGGTTGCCCATATGACTGCAGATTCATCGATTGTTGTTTCATCACTTGAGCGCACCGTGCCGCTCACCGTCAGCGTTGCCGAGGTCGAGGCCCAGGCTCTCAAGCGCCTTCAGAAGATGGGCCGAACCGTGAAGATGCCCGGATTTCGGCCCGGCAAAGTGCCCATGAAGGTGGTGCAGCAGACCTATGGAGCCCAGGCGCAGTCCGAGGCCATCGGCGATGTCATCAACCGCGTCTACAGCGAGGCCATCGTGGCCCAGAAACTTCGCCCCGCTGGCCCGCCGGATATTCGACCGATTCAGGGCGCTGCCAATGATTCCGAGCCCAGCGAACTCAAGTTCGAGGCCGTAGTAGAGGTGTATCCAGAGATCGCCGTTCCCGAGCGCAGCGGCCTGCAGGTCACCCGCTGGAATTGCGATCCGCAGGCGGCCGACACCGATCGAACCCTCGAGACCCTGCGCAAGCAACGCGTGGAATACAAGACAGTCGATCGGGCGGCCCAGGCCGAGGACCAAATCCGTGTGGATTTCTCCGGCTCATTGAACGGAGAGGCCTTTGAAGGCGGGTCGGCAAAGGATTTTCGACTCATTGTCATGGCCGGCCAGATGTTGCCTGAGTTCGATGCTGCGATGGTGGGCATGAAGGCCGGCGAGAAAAAGACCTTCCCCTTGACCTTCCCGGCCGATTACCGGGCCGAGCTCCTCGCCGGCAAGACCGGCGAGTTCACCGTGACCGTTCACGAAGTGCTCGCCCCCGAGTTGCCGGCCCTCGACGATTCGCTGGCCGAGGCCTTCGGGATCAAGCAAGGCGGGCTTGCGAGGCTTCGTGAAGATGTTGAGAAGAACCTTCGGCGGGAGGTGGCTTCTCGCTGCAAGTCAAAGACCAAACAGTCGGTCATGGACGCCCTCTTGGCCTCCGCTTCCTTCGATGTTCCCAAGGCCCTGATCGACTCCGAGGCCCAGCGAATGGCCGATCAGATGCGGCGCCAGATGGAGGCCGAAGGCATGCAGGTTAAAGGGCTGCCGTTTTCGGCCGATCTCTTCAAGGACCAGGCCACCAAGCGCGTCCGTCTGGGCCTGATGGTGGGAGAGGTCATCAAGTCCAATCAGCTGCAGGCCAATGAGGTTCAGCTTCGTGTCATGCTGGGCGAAATTGCGGAGTCTTACGAGAAGCCCGAGGAGTTCATCAAATGGACCCTGGGCGATGCCCAGCGGCGGGCCGAGGCCGAGGCGGTTGTGGTGGAAGACAATGTGGTCAACTGGGTGCTTGAGTCTGCCAAGGTGGAAGACAAGACCGTTGGCGTCGAAGAGCTGATGAAAGAGGCGAACCAAGAATGATGACAAGCATTTCGAATGCAGCCGCTGCCACCGAGCCTCAAGGCCTGGGCATGGTGCCCATGGTTATTGAACAGTCGGGCCGTGGCGAGCGAGCCTACGACATTTACTCAAGGCTCTTGCGCGAGCGGGTGGTCTTCTTGGTTGGGCCCGTCAACGATGTCACTGCCAATTTGGTCGTGGCCCAACTCCTGTTTCTCGAGTCCGAGAATCCTGATAAGGACATTTCCTTCTACATCAACTCGCCGGGGGGGGCGGTATCCGCAGGCCTGGCGATCGACGACACCATGCAGTTCATCAAGCCCAATGTCAGCACACTCTGCATTGGAATGGCAGCCAGCATGGGCGCCTTTTTGTTGGCGGCCGGTGAGAAGGGCAAGCGATTTGCCCTGCCCAATAGCCGCGTCATGCTCCACCACCCCCTTGGCGGTGAGCCGGGCCAGGCCTCGGATATCGAGATCC
>DAIPXU010000065.1:0-7606 GCA_036783055.1 Burkholderiaceae bacterium
CGGCGAGACCGGCGACGAGGCAGTGTAACTGGCTGACTCTTTAACTCTGAAGCGGACCCCGGTAGGCCCGCAGCAGAACAAGAAGCGCCCCTGACCCGCCAGCATGACCGGGTGCCTGGCAAAAGGCGAGCACCTCGTTCTTCTGCATCATCCACGCTCGCACCTTCGATTTAAGCACCGGCTCGCGGCCGACCGAGCCCAATCCCTTGCCGTGAATCACTCGCAGGCATCGGCGATCGTTCTGGTGGCAATGTCGAATGAAGTCTGCAACTGCCTCTCGCGCCTCGTCGCTTCTCATGCCATGCAGATCGAGTTCTGCCTGCACGGACCAGTGCCCTCGTCGTAGCTTTCGCAGGGTATCGCTAGAGATTCCTGCGCGTGCAAACGAGAGAGTTTCATCGGTATCGAGCAATGAGTCCGGTGTCATATCAGAGAGTTGACTCTCTCTGAGTGCACAGGCCTCGTCGGCCATGCGTTGCCGCGGGAGGGGCGCAGGCTTTGGGCGCTTCTCCTGCGCAAGCGGGTGGCGTGTGTCCTCTACCCGAACCGCATCGGCCACAGCCGCCTGAAAGAGGGCCCGGTCGTCTTCGCTGATGCTGGGCGACGCGACCTCTGTGAGGCGCTTAGCCTTCGAGACTCTCAAGGTATCGCTGCGCATCGAGCGCGGCCATGCAGCCTGTTCCAGCGCTGGTAATGGCTTGTCTGTAGATATGGTCTTGCACGTCGCCGGCTGCAAACACGCCGGCAATGTTGGTTGCTGTGGCATTGCCCTCGAGCCCCGTTCGGGTCTTGATGTAGCCGTTGTTCATGTCGAGCTGGCCCTCGAAGAGCTCGGTGTTGGGTCGATGGCCAATGGCCACAAAGACGCCTTGCAGGGCAACGTCTTTGGCGGTGCCGCCGTTGGAGAGGATTCGAACGCCCGTGACCCCGGTGTTGTCGCCCAGCACCTCTTGGAGCTGGCTGTTGAGCTCCAGGCGCACATTGCCATCGGCCACCTTTGCCATGAGCCGATCAATCAAGATGGGCTCGGCGCGGAACCTGTCTCGGCGATGAATGACGGTCACCGATTTTGCAATGTTGCTCAGATAGAGGGCCTCTTCCACAGCGGTGTTTCCTCCACCGACCACGCAGACATCTTGGCCCTTGTAAAAAAATCCGTCGCAGGTGGCGCAGGCGGAGACCCCACGCCCCATGAAGGCCTCTTCAGAGGGCAGGCCCAGGTACATGGCCGAGGCCCCTGTGGCAATAATGAGAGCGTCGCAGGTGTATTCCCCTGAATCGCCGACCAATCGAATGGGCCTCTCTTCGAGATTCGCGGTGTGGATGTGATCGAAGACGATCTTGGTCTCAAAACGCTCAGCATGCGCAAGAAAACGGGCCATGAGCTCCGGGCCCTGAACGCCCTCGGCATCGGCGGGCCAGTTCTCTACCTCTGTGGTGGTCATCAGCTGCCCACCTTGCGACAGGCCGGTGATGAGGACCGGTTTTAGATTGGCTCGCGCCGCATAGACAGCGGCGGTGTAGCCCGCTGGGCCGGAACCAAGAATAAGCAAACGCTGATGCTGGGACATGAAAAAGCCTTTTCTCTGTGAATCTAGGACAATAATAGAAACGCATGCCCGAGTATCTCCTTTCATGCCCTTGCTAACAGACAAACACCGTCGCCGAATGGCCGCGCCCGCCCGCCGAGCGGGGCGTGCCAGCCCAATTGTCACTGCCACAGAGACTCTTTTTGCCGACTTTATCTGGGTGGCCCGGCTTCTGGCCGCTGTAGTGCTGGCGCTCAGCCGCGCGAGCTTCACGCCCGCCGACCCAGGGTGGTTCCAGAGTTCTTCTGTCCCAGAGTCGGGAAACTGGTTTGGTCGCGCTGGGGCCGCGCTGGCCGATGGGTTCTTCTTCTTTTTCGGGCTGTCGGCATATTGGTTTGTTTTTCTTGGTCTGATCGTGGGGGTCGAGGCGTTGCGTTTCTCACTGCGTATTAGGCGCCAACAGCAGCTGGTGCAGGCTGGGCGTGCCAAGCCATTGGAGCAGTCTGTCTATTCTTTCGGTTGGCGTCGGTGGTTTGGGTTTGTTCTGCTGGTCGCGTCGAGCACCGCTCTCGAGGCCCAGCGCTTGGTCTTTTCTGACATTTACTTTCTTAACTTTGCAGGCGGTGCACTTGGCAATACCGTTGGCAGTGGCCTCGATTGGATGCTCGGCCCCATCGGACTCACGCTACTTGCCATGGTGGGGGTTTTCGTTGGCCTCAGTATCTTTTTTCAGTTCTCCTGGATCCATGTCTTTGAAGCCATTGGCCGTGGCACCGAGCTCAGCGTCGCATGGATGCGTGCCCGAGTGGCCGCTTGGCAGGACAAGCGGCTTGGGGCCAACACTGCTGAGGAGCGCTTTGAGCGCCTGGAGATCAAGCGACGAATCATCGCGCCCGAGTCGCCCGTGGATCTCGTCCCCACCGTTCAAGTTGAGCCCGCAAAACCCACGCCCGCTCAGATCTTTCAGGCCAAGCAGACGCCGCTCTTTGAGGAACTCCCGGGTATTGGGTCTGGGCGGCTTCCCGCGCTCTCTCTCTTGCATGGGGTCAGTGGGCGCGCAGAGCCCGTGCCTGCCGATACATTGCAGTTCACCTCTCGACTCATCGAGAGTCGCCTGGCCGATTTTGGTATTTCGGTGCGTGTGGTCAGTGCCCAGCCCGGCCCAGTGATTACCCGCTACGAGATCGAACCTGCTTCGGGGGTAAAGGGCTCACAGATTGTTAACCTAGGGCGCGATCTTGCCCGTGCGCTCTCTCTGGTGAGTGTTCGAGTGGTAGAGCCCATTCCGGGCAAGACCCTCATGGGACTGGAGTTGCCCAATCCCAAGCGTCAGTCGGTGCGACTCAGCGAAATCATCGGCTCGAAGGCGTTTCAGGACAGTGGCGCCTCTCTGCCACTGGCCTTGGGCAAGGATATTGCCGGTGCGCCAGTGGTATTGGATTTGACCAAGATGCCACACTTGTTGGTGGCCGGCACCACGGGCTCCGGCAAGTCGGTGGGGGTGAACGCCATGTTGCTCTCGCTGCTGTATCACGCGCCGGCCGATCGCATTCGACTTATTCTCATCGATCCGAAGATGCTCGAGCTCTCTATCTACGAGGGCATTCCGCACCTGCTCACCCCGGTGGTTACCGATATGAAGTTGGCCGCCAATGCGCTGCACTGGTGTGTGGGTGAGATGGAGCGTCGCTATCGACTGATGAGCAAGCTCAACACCCGCAACCTTGCGAGTTTTAATCAACGTGTGGAAGACGCGTTGCGCAAGGGCCGCCCCATGCTCGATCCTCTGGCCAGCCCCGATATGGTCGCTGCGGGAACTGCGCAGACCCTTCAGCCACTCCCACAGATTGTGGTGGTCATCGATGAGTTGGCCGATCTGATGATGGTGGTGGGCAAGAAGGTGGAAGAGTTGATTGCGCGCCTGGCGCAGAAGGCCCGTGCAGCCGGTATCCACCTTATCTTGGCTACGCAACGCCCATCGGTTGATGTCATCACCGGTCTGATCAAAGCAAATATTCCGTCGCGTATCTCGTTTCAAGTCTCCAGCAAGATCGACTCGCGAACGGTGCTCGACCAAATGGGCGCAGAGGCTCTGCTCGGCCAGGGCGACATGCTCTTTTTGGCTGCGGGTACTGGTGTGCCGGTGCGTGTTCATGGGGCCTTTGTGGCGGATGAAGAGGTGCTCGCGGTGGTTCAAGACCTGCGCTCCTCGGGGCAGACCAACTACGAGGACAAGATTCTTGAAGGCGCCGATCCCGAGTCGAGTGGTGTCTTTACCGCAGGGCTCGACGCACCAACGGGCGGTGATGCCGAGTCCGATGCACTTTATGACGAGGCAGTGGCGGTGGTGCTCAAACACCGGCGTGCGTCGATCTCACTCGTGCAACGGCATCTTCGAATTGGCTACAACCGCGCGGCCCGCCTTCTCGAGGCCATGGAGCAGGCGGGCCTGGTCTCTGCCATGCAGTCCAATGGCAACCGAGACATCTTGGTGCCGGCTGGGCACGATCCGAACGGGTAACGTCCTGACCATGCTCGAATTGCATCCAATGCGCGAACGGCAACGCTCGGCCCCATTAAGGCAGAGGGCTGCTGGTGCCTCACATGTGGCTCGGTCGCTCACAAGAGATGCTGCATTTGGTTTTTGCCGCCTTGGCATCCTGGGGCTGCTGGCCATGCCCATGGTTGTGAAGGCGCAGATCCAGGCGCAACCCCCGTTGCCGTCCTCTGCCCAGGCGTCATCGCCGGCCGCGGTGCTTGCGGTGCAGGCCGGGGCCGATCTTGCTCTGCTCGATTTTCTTCAGACGACACGCAGCTACGCAGCAGACTTCATTCACGAGCAGTCGGCCTCGGGCGGAAAGGTCCAACGGTTCTCTGGTCGCATGGCCTTGGAGCGGCCGGGCAAGTTTCGTTGGGAGATTCGCAAGCCCTATTCGCAATTGCAACTTATTCGAGACCAGCAGTTTTTTCTCTACGATCCCGATCTGGCGCAACTCACCATTCGCCTGCTTGACTCCAGCCAGTTGAGTTCGCCCGCAAGTCTTCTACTCTTGGCGGGCCCCGAGGCGGCCAATCAGGTTCGTGAGCGGTTTGACCTCAAGACACTTCCCTCGCGCGATGACAAGCAGTGGGTCATGGTCACACCCAAGGCCGGTGGCGCCGATCTGCAGAGCCTCGAAGTGGGTCTGACACTCAAAGGCGAGTTGGTTGAGTTTCAGATGCTCGATGCCATGGGGCGTCGTGGTCGGGTGATTCTCTCTGCGGCCAGTCGCAACCGCGCGCTGCCGCCGGGGCTCTTTGAGTTCAAGGCACCGCCTGGCACCGAGGTTCTTCGTCCTTGATGATTCCCCTGGCCGAGCGGCTTCGGCCTCAGTCCCTTGAAGAGATTGTTGGGCAAGACCATCTTCTTGGCGAAAATGGTGTCTTGAGGCTCTCCTTGGCCTCGGGCCAGCTGCCCTCTATCATTCTCTGGGGCCCACCCGGGGTGGGCAAGACCACCCTTGCACGTTTGCTGGCGCAGTCCGTGAATGCATCGATGCTGAGCATCTCGGCCGTGCTCTCTGGTGTGAAGGAGATTCGAGAGGCGGTCGAGCGGGCTCAACTCAATCGCGGCATGGGCCGTTTAACCGTTGTGTTTGTCGATGAGGTACACCGATTCAACAAGACCCAGCAAGATGCGTTCTTGCCGCATGTGGAGTCTGGGCTTTTTACTTTTGTTGGGGCAACCAACGAGAATCCTGCCTTCGAAGTCAATGGTGCGCTTTTGTCGCGGGCGCAGGTGCTGCAAATGCACTCGCTCTCGGCCGAAGCGCTTTTGCAGATTCTTCATCGAGCAGAGCAGGCCATGGGCATTGGCTTTGAGCCTGCCGCTGCGCAGCGACTCATCGATTCCTGCGATGGCGATGGCCGTAGACTTCTAAACCTGCTGGGGCTCTTCGAGGGGCAGGCCACATCAGCGGCCAGAGAAGCCATCACCGAGGAGATGGTGTTGGCCCGGCTGCCCGAGTCACTGCGTCGATTTGACCAGTCGGGCGATGTCTTCTACGACCAGATCTCTGCACTTCACAAATCGGTTCGTGGGTCTGATCCCGATGCCGCACTCTATTGGCTGGCCCGCATGCTCGATGGTGGGGCCGATGCACGGTATCTGGCCCGGCGCCTCATTCGCATGGCCAGTGAAGAAGTGGGTCTTGCCGACCCACGTGTGTTGGGCCTTGCCATTGATGCCGCCCAGGCCTACGAGCGGTTGGGCTCGCCAGAGGGAGAGTTGGCCTTGGCGCAGGCGGCTGTTTACATTGCCGCGGCCCCAAAGAGCAACGCGGTTTACAAGGCCTGGAACTCAGCCAGGGCCTATGTAAAGGGCCGGGGTTCCGATGCGGTTCCTGACCACCTTCGCAATGCGCCCACGGCCTTGGCCAAGTCATTGGGGCATGGCAAGGCCTACCGCTACAGCCACGACGAGCCGCATGGCTTCTCGGTCGGGCAGCGCTACTTCCCCGACAACATTCAGAATCCGCCGCGGTTCTATGAACCACTCGATCGCGGCCTTGAAAGTAAAATCGCTCAACGTTTCCAGGAGCTTCGACGCCTCGCACCATGATTGATATTCAACTTCTCCGAAAAGACATTGCGCATGCGGCTGGCCGGCTGGCATCCCGCGGCTATAGCCTTGATGTAGCGGCATTCGAGGCCTTAGAGGCCAGGCGCAAAGAGGTTCAGCTACAGACCGAGTCCTTGCAGTCTTCGCGCAATATGCTCTCGAAACAGATTGGCCAGGCCAAGGCCAAGGGCGTGGACGCCAGTGAACTCTTGGCCCAGGTGGCCGATTTACCCGCCAAGCTTGAATCGGCAGCCGCTGAGCTTGCAGCGATTCAGTTGGAGATGGATGCCTGGTTGTCGTCCATTCCCAACCTTCCACATGAGTCGGTGCCGGTGGGCAAGTCGGCCGATGAGAACCATGAGGTGCGACGCTGGGGCAAGCCCGCTGAGTTTGATTTCTCACCTGCCGACCATGTGGATCTTGGGGCGCGCATTGGGCTGAACTTCGATGTTGGTGTGAAACTCTCGGGTTCGCGTTTCACTTTTATGCAGGGTGCGGTGGCAAGGCTTCACCGCGCACTTGCCCAATACATGTTGGACGTTCAAACCACTCGCAATGGCTACACCGAGTGTTACACCCCCTACATTGTCAATAGCGACACGCTTTATGGCACGGGGCAGTTGCCCAAGTTTGCCGACGATTTGTTTGCCGTAAAAAAGGGTGGTGCAGAGGGCGACGACGATGGCCTGTTTCTCATTCCGACCTCCGAGGTTTCGCTCACAAACTTGGTGCGTGACGAGTTGCTGGAGGAATCTGTTCTTCCCATGCGTCTCACGGCACATACGCCGTGCTTTAGAAGTGAGGCGGGCTCCTACGGACGCGATACCCGCGGCATGATCCGCCAGCACCAGTTTGATAAGGTGGAGATGGTGCAGTTGGTGGCTGCCGAGACCAGCTACAACGCACTCGAGGAGATGGTGGGCCATGCAGAGTCGATTCTCCAAGGATTGGATTTGCCGTATCGAGTCATGCTGCTGTGCTCCGGTGATATGGGCTTTGGGGCTGCAAAAACCTATGACTTAGAGGTCTGGTTGCCGGCCCAGAAGGCCTATCGCGAGATTTCGAGCGTGAGCAATTGCGAGGCTTTTCAGGCCCGGCGTATGCAGGCCCGTGTGAAGCGTGCAGGTGAGGGCGGCAAGACACGAAATGAGTTCATTCACACATTGAACGGTTCGGGCCTAGCGGTTGGTCGCACCTTGGTGGCGGTGTTGGAGAACCATCAGCAGGCCGATGGCAGCATACGCGTGCCGAAGGCGCTGGTGCCCTATATGGGCGGGGTGGAGAGGCTATAATCGTGGCTTCGCGGAGAGGTGGCAGAGTGGTCGAATGTACCTGACTCGAAATCAGGCGTACGGGTAACCGTACCGTGGGTTCGAATCCCACTCTCTCCGCCAATTTTTGTGACTCGGCATGTCAACAAGACAAATGTGGTTTCAGCGAACGACAGGGTTGGATGCTGTGGGTTTTGATACTATCC
>DAIPXU010000066.1:0-7293 GCA_036783055.1 Burkholderiaceae bacterium
CGGCATCGACTAATCAGAAGGTGATGACCTTGGCCTGATAGAGCATGAGTTGGCCCACCACAGAGGTGGTGACTGCCTGTCCGGTTAGCTCTGTAATGAAGGCCTCCCCCTTGTGGTGCGTGCGAAGGGCCATGCCACAGGCATAGAGCTTCACGCCCAATTCATGGGCCCTTTGGATATGCACCATGAGGCTGGTTTGGGAGGTTTCCTCGGTGATGAGGCCCGCAGCCACGCCCTCGAAGGCCAGCTTGACTGCCTCTCCGGTGAGATGAATCTCGACCTCGTGGTCGAGCGCTCGGGCGGTCTGCGCATAGACGAAGGCCGTGGCGGCCGGCGCCGGATTTTTAGGCGAGCCGCCGGCCAGAACAATCAGGAGTTTCTGTGCCGCTGCCATCACATTCCAACCAGCGGGGCGTAGGGCGTGATTTGCGTGGGGGGCAAGAGGTGCGCGAACTGTCGCTCGCCGTTCTGATCAAGCCAGTCGCAGTACTGTTCGTAAGAGAGCAGCACCCCTTGCGGCCTTGAATTTGCAGACGCCTCCACCTTGAATAACCAACCATCTTGGTAGGGGCTCGATTTGGCCAGTGTCACGTCCTGACTCACTCGCTCATTGCCCTCCAGTATGGTGCAGGCAAAGGGGGCCTCGATTCCAAAAGCGGTCTTCCAGGTCTCCATGACCCCCATTGAGCCCCTTGCATCAATCTCAGTGCCCGCCGGCTTGGGATAGAAGATCACAAACCGACCATAGTGGGTCACGAAGGCGTTGGCGCCAATGGTCCACTGATTCTCGCCTTCTGGGCGCGCCCAGAGATCAACATTCGGCTCAAAGTAGCAGTCTTTGGGCAGGCCGGCCATGTATTGATCAAGTGTCATTGGCGGTGTGCTTAATGATGGGGGCGGAAGGGTATGGGAGTCGAACCCACCAGAGGTTGCTGGCAACCTCTACCAGATTTGAAGTCTGGCCGGACCACCGGGTCGCGGCACCCTTCCTTAGAGTTTGGAGGCATCTGACCATGGATTGGAGCGCCTTACAAGGTGGTTATCCTTGATGCGGCGTGTGAAGCCAACGCGATCAAAAAACTCGAGAATCTGTATGGCCACCTTGCGACCACCACCGATTTGGTCGCGAAACTCCGCGGCACGGACCTGCGGGTTCGACTCGGAGAGGGCCTCGACAATCTGACCCATTTCGGCAACGGTCTCGGTGAGAAAGAAGTGGTCCAGGGCCACCAGAACCACATCGCCTCTGCGTGCCACTTTTCGCAGATTCGTTCGAATCTCGACCTCGGCAATATTGAGTGCGTTGGCGATATCTCGAACTCGCGGTGGCTGGAAGGGAGTGTTTGAGAGCAGGGGACGAATGCTCTCCCAGAGGGCCTGGTCTTTGGGCTCCAGATCAATCTTGTGATCGGGCCGCGCAAGAAACGCCCCGCGACGAACAATGCCGGTGCGTTCAATCAGGGCGTCGACCAGCACGCCAAATGCCTCTTGGGAGAGTGGCAGACTGAGTTGCCGACGCAGGCGCTGGAGTTCGAGACCGGGCATCTCGGGCTCACGAAAGTGAACCTGATCAATTAGAACAAGGGCGGCCTCTTGCAGGGATCGCCACTGATCGGCATGAATCAACTGCTCACCGGCCCGCACCACGGGGGCGTCCTGGATAAATGCCTGCAACTCCGACTCGGTCAGGTTCCAGTCGCTGACAAGCCGATCAATGTCTTGGGGCGCATGGGCAATGAGCCGCAGCATGGCCTCGGTTGGTGTGTGCTGTTCGATGTACTGAAGGGTCTCGAGTCGCCCGGGGGTGCGTCGTCCCCGCGCCGGTGGGCTGGGATCCAAGACAATTCCGCCCGCAAGCGTGTTGCGTGCTTGGCTGTCTCGAATCACAAATCGGTCGCCTGCACAGATGGCGGTGGGTTGTGGAAGCTGAATCGAGACCAAGCCACTGCCACCCGCGGCGATCTGATTGGACTCGAGTGGGTGGACCCTGGCCAAGGTATCGAGGCTGCCCAGGTGCAGATGCACTTCGAGGCCTGCACGAATCTCTCTCCCCTCGAGTGAAGAGAGTGCAATCTGCGCATCAAAGCGCTGGCAAGGCCTTGCAGGGCGAGCACCCAGCCAGTCACCGCGCTGAACCTCTTGGTGGCCAATTCCGACCAGGTTCAGCGCCAGTCGCTGGCCGGCCTGACCGAGTGGGCTGGACTTGTCTTGCGCATGAATGCTTCGGACACGGATACCCTGTCGATTCGCCCCCAAAAAAACTTCATCTCCCTCCTTGATGGCTCCCGCATGCGCCGTGCCCGTTACCACAGTGCCGCGCCCCTCGATCACGAATGAGCGATCGATGGCCATTCGAAAGGCCCCAGACCCTGTTTTTGATTTGTGCTCTCGAGCGGAGGTCTCAAGTGCCCCCGAGAGTGCCTCGATCCCCTCACCAGTGGTCGACGAGACGGGGAAGATTGGCCAATGAAAGGCCATGGAGTCGCTCACCATCACCGAGATTTCGATCAGTGCCTCTTGTATGCGATCGGGATCCACCGCATCGACCTTGGTCAGTGCGATGGTGCCGAACTCAACGCCGAGCAGTCGAAGAATGTCGAGGTGCTCGTAGGTCTGGGGCATTGGACCATCGTCGGCCGCAACAATAAGCAGAGCATGGTCAATTCCGGTGGCCACCGAGAGCATGGTGTGAACAAAATTCTCATGACATGTGACATCAACAAAGCCAAGTCGCTCGGTGCACTCGGCAACATCTACATAGGCATAGCCCAATTCGATACTGATCCCGCGCTTCTTTTCCTCGGGCAGGCGGTCGGTGTCTTTACCCGTGAGTCGACGGATGAGCGAGGTCTTGCCGTGGTCGATATGACCAGCGGTTCCAATAATCATGCGCGGATGCTCTCGCGAAGCAGTTGCTCATCCCTCTCAAGAAGGCAACGGCAGTCGAAGAGCAGGGTGTCGTCGCGGATGCGACCGATGATGGGCGGTTGGTGTGCACGGAACCGCGCAAGGGTCTTCTGGAGCCGAGAGCCGGGCTTCTTTGCATCGAGCGGTCGCAGGCAGACCGCCGCCGAGTCGAGTGTCTCCTCGGGAAGTGCACCGCTTCCAATCTGGCTCTTGCAGGAAACCACCTCGGCCTGAAAACCATCACCGGCAATTGCTGCAAGCATGGGTGCCACGCGCACAGCGACTTGGTGGATCTCATCGGCCGATCGGGTAAGCATGCGCAGAACGGGGAGCCGCTCCTGAAGGAGATGGTCGGAGTCGTAGATGCGCAGGGTTGCCTCTAGTGCCGCCATGACCATTTTGGAGATGCGCAAAACACGTTTGAGGGGATGCTTCTTGATTCGTGCAATAACTGCCTTGCTGCCCACGAGAATGCCTGCCTGCGGACCGCCAAGGAGCTTGTCGCCCGAGAACATCACCAACTCCGCACCAGCGCGCAGTGAGTCAGAGGGAAGAGGCTCTCTGGGGAGCCCGAAACGGGACATATCGACCAAGGCGCCCGATCCCAGGTCAACCATGTAGACCATGTTGTTGGCCTTTGCCAATGGGCCAAGATCGGCGTCGGTGACTTCGGCGGTGAAGCCAGTGACCGCATAGTTTGAGCGATGGGCCTTCACAATAAGCCCTGAGCGCTCGGAGATGGCCTGCTCGTAGTCCCGCAGGTGGGTTCGATTTGTGGTGCCTACCTCGACGAGCTTGCAGTTGGCCGCTCGCATGATGTCGGGCATGCGGAAGGAACCACCAATCTCGATCTGTTCTCCGCGCGAGATGATGACCTCCTTGCGTGCACCCAAGGCAACAAGCGAGAGCAGCACGGCCGCCGCACAATTGTTCACGACCGTGGCCGCCTCGGCCCCGGTGAGCCGACAGAGCAGGGCCTCCACAATGCTGTCTCGGTCACCGCGCTCGCCGTTCTCCAGGTTGAACTCCAGTGCATTGAAGTGCCCCATGGAGCTGGCAACTGCATCGACGACCTCGGGACCCATGATGGAGCGGCCGAGGTTGGTATGAATCACTGTTCCGGTGAGGTTGATGACCGGAAAAAGCGAGGGCGCAATCTGGGATTCGAGAGCCACCCGGACTTTGGCAGTGATGGCCTCTTGACTCGGGGCCTCTGAGGGCCCCCGGGGGCCGCGGTATTGGGTGAGGGTACTCTGGATGCAGCGCTTAACCAGAGTGCGTCCATGGGCCTTGCAGAGGCCAGATAGAGCCGGCCAATTGAGTATCGCGTCGACCGAGGGGAGATGGGTGGGCTTGGTGGCGTTTGAACTTGCCAGGGAGTTGGAAGACTCGCCCGAACCGGGCAGAGCATTGCTGGTCATGTTATTCGCTTCCGGGATAGAGCAGTAAGTTGGGTCCTGTTCGGGTGTAGCCTTTTTCATCCACGAGCATATCAAGTGCAAGGCTGGCGATGTCGTCGGCCATGACATCGAGCAGTGGGTCCTTCTCTTGAACAAAAATCTTCAGGTAGGTCTTGCAGTCATCGCAGGTCTCCGCCCGCACAGCGGCCTTGGTTGCTGCCTTTGGATCGGTGTCGATGATGAGGTAGGCAATGCCGCCCTCCTTGTAACAAGAACTGCATTTGACCCGCTCCATGTTCCACTCGGTCTGACAGAGTGAGCAATAGAGGTAGCGGGCATTGGAGCGATCGGGCTCCATATGCACCACGCTGGCTGTCGGTCGAGATCCGCAACAGGGGCAGAGCGACTGGACATCGGCGTTTTGAACATCCGCAACAGGCAGCGCCTGGGCAATTCGGGTGAAATAGACCTGAAGTGCGGCACCCACAAAAGGCACGCGACGGGCATCGGTGTTCTCGAGAATCGCACCTGTAAGGATGGCATCTGCAAGCGACTCCACCTGGTTGGCGTCTGTCTCGAGGTGGGCCATCAGGGCCTTGGCCTCGGCGCGCAAGGATCCGTCGAGTTTGTCCTCCTCAGCGAGGGAAGAGAGCAGGGACTTGAGATCGGCCCGCCATTGCGCGGATCGGTTGAATACGAGGTCTGCCACAGGAGGCATGCCGTGCTCACGGCTGTTCTGTAAAAGTGCGGGCGACACAGGCTCTGCATCAGCCTGATTGAACACCTTGGATTGGGCTCGGCAGACATGGGCCAGAAAACCCAAATAGGGCCCCATGGGGCCATCCTGGACATGCGCCAGGGCATCCATGCGCGAGGCCCGGTTGAGAAAGAGGTTCTTACAGTCTGTCGGAAGAACGACTTTCGGTGCCTCTTTGACACGGTCCATTGAACCGTCGGTAATGATTGGTGTTGGCATAGTCTCTAAAAAAAATCGGCCTCCCTATTTGGGTAGGGAGGCCGGATGGTGCGGCTGACGGATGCTACTTATTAACCGACTTGAACCAGAGTGGGTGGTGATGCTTGGCCCACGCCCTGGAGACGAAACCGGTTGTCATTGCCTGGATGGAACCTTTTACCCAGAGTGCAGCGTACACGTGCACGATGATTGTGAGTATTAGGACAAATCCGGAAAGGGCATGAACAATCATGGCAATGCGCAGGGTATCGACCGTAAACATGTGGGAGAAGAACTCCCGCCACATGATCAGGCCGCTGCCCATGAGAAGAACCATGGAGAGCAACATGGCCCAGTAGGCGAGCTTCTGTCCGCCGTTGTACTTCCCGGCCTCGGGAAGGTTCTCGTCGCGGTTGTTGATGACATCACCAATCTGACCAAGCCACTTTTTATCGTGCTCCTTGATGGTGTTGTCCGACAACTTCTGCAAGGCGAAGATCATGAAGGAGAGGAACATCAACACCCCAAGCACAGGGTGAAGGAACCTCGACAACTCTCCGCCACCGAGAACACCCGATAGAAACCAGAACGACGGGTGGAAGAAGGCCAGACCCGAGCAGGCCAGCAGAATGAACAGGATTGCCGTGGCCCAGTGGTTGAGCCGTTCATTTGCCTCGTAACGCTTGATTAAGCCTGACATGGTTAGACCTCCTCTTTCTCATCGACAACCTTTGGCCCCTTGATGAAGTAGTGGGCCAATCCCGCGAGAACCGCTGCACCGAGTCCCCACGAAAGGATGGTCATCGTGACCCCCTTCCAGAGTGTGACGGTGGGCGCAATGGTTGGATCGGTGGGCAGGCCGTTATAGGCATCGGGTCGATCTGCGTGGCGCAGCACGTACATGACGTGTGTGCCGCCAACCCCCTGGGGATCGTAGAGGCCGGCCTTCTGATAGCCGCGCTCCTTCAGGTCGTTGACACGCTTCTCACCGAGCTTCTTCATCTCGTCTTTGGTACCGAACTTGATGGCCATGGGGGGGCATGCCTTGGCACAGGCAGGCTGCTCATCAACAGCAAGACGGGCGGAACATTTCGAGCATTTGTATGCCTTGTTGGCGTTTTTACTGATGCGAGGAATGTTGAAGGGGCAACCAGCCACGCAGTATCCGCAGCCAATGCAGTTGTCCTTCACAAAATCCACTACACCATTGTCGTACTTGACGATCGCACCTGGGGCCGGGCAGGCCTTGAGGCAGCCCGGGTCCTCGCAGTGCATACAACCATCCTTGCGAATGAGCCAGTCCAGACGCCCGTCGGCACTCTCGACCTCATTAAACCGCATGACGGTCCAAGAGGCCGGGGTGAGATCGGCGGGGTTGTCGTAGATGCCGACATTCGAACCAATTGCATCTCGCTTGTCGTTCCACTGCATACAAGCCACTTGGCAGGCCTTACAGCCGATGCACTTGGACTCGTCGATCAGCTTGGCGACTTCGAGCTGCGGATTGGACTTCATCACCATCGGTGCCTTGGAGGCGGACCGATCGACAATGGTCATGGGTTGAGCATTTGCCATGGTCTTTCCTCCTTAGACTTTTGCGATGTTGACAAGGAACGCCTTGTACTCGGGCGTCTGTGAGTTGGCGTCGGCCACATACGGTGTGAGCTCGTTGGCCAGGAAGCCGTTCTTCGCCACCCCGACAAAGCCGAAGTGAATGGGAATGCCAACTGTGTCAACGTTTTGCCCACCGGACTTGAGCCTTGGCATGCGCTTGGTCACAACCGCTGTGGCTTTGATCTCACCGCGGTCGTTCCAGACCTTCACCATGTCGCCGTTGCGGATGCCCTTGTCCTTGGCCAGGTCGGGGCTGATCTCCACAAAAGGACTCGGCTGCACGATGGCATTGGATTCCACATTCTTGGTCCAGAAGTGGAAGTGCTCCGTGAGTCGGTAGGTGGTGGCCGCATACGGGAACTAGTCCTTGGTGCCGAAGGTACACGCCACAGCCTTGAAGATCAGTGCGGCGGGGAT
>DAIPXU010000067.1:0-7260 GCA_036783055.1 Burkholderiaceae bacterium
CGAGCGAATCATCCCAAGAAATACGCCCATTCCGGTGGCGCGCGCTCAGGAGTTCACGAGCTATCAAGATGGCCAGGCTGCGATGGCGCTTCATGTGGTGCAGGGGGAGCGTGAACTGGTCTCGCAGTGCCGCTCACTGGCTCGGTTCGAGCTTCGGGGTATTCCGGCCATGACCGCTGGTGCGGCTCGAATTCGCGTGCACTTTCAGGTCGATGCCGATGGACTTTTGCAGGTCAGTGCCCAGGAGAAGACCACGGGCGTCTCATCGAGTATCGAGGTCAAACCCTCTTATGGACTCAGCGAGACGGAGATCGCGACCATGCTCGAGGATGCGTTTTCGCATGCCAAGGACGACATGGCTGCGCGGGCCCTTCGTGAACAGCAGGTCGAGAGCCAACAACTGCTTCAGGCATTGGACTCTGCACTTGAGGTCGATGGCGACCTGCTCAGTGCCGAGGAGCGTTTTGCGGTGGAGCAGGCCATTCGGGCCTGTCGCAACTTCTGTGGTGGGTCTGATCTGCAGGCCCTTCGTCAGGCAACGGAACGACTCACAAAACTCACCGACCCTTTTGCCGAGCGCCGCATGGATCGTGCCGTTTCGATGGCGCTGGCCGGACAATCAATTGATAAGTTTTGATCATGCCAAAAATTAAAGTCTTTCCCCATGCCGATGTCTGTCCCAATGGTGCGGAGTTTGATCTCAAGGAAGGAGAGAATCTCTGCGAGGCGCTCTTGGCCAACGGTGTCGAGATTGAGCATGCCTGTGAGATGAGTCGCGCATGCACAACATGCCATGTGATTGTTCGTCAGGGCTTTAATAGCCTTGCTCCGTCCGACGAAGACGAGGACGATCTGCTTGATCGCGCATGGGGGCTCACCGCCCAATCCCGACTCTCGTGCCAGGTGAGTGTGGCCCAGCAAGACCTCGAGATTGAAATTCCCCGTTACACCATTAATCACGCCCGAGAGAACCACTAACGCCTTCCAGGCGTTTACTCCTCTCGTCGAAGGGCAGGGAAGAGAATCACGTCCCGAATGCTCGGGCTGTCGGTCAGTAGCATCACCAGACGATCGATACCGATGCCACATCCGCCGGCCGGCGGCATTCCCACCTCGAGCGCTCGGATGTAATCCGCATCGAAAAACATGGCTTCTTCATCGCCGGCCTCTTTTGCGGCCACCTGCGCATGGAATCGTGCTGCCTGGTCTTCAGGGTCGTTGAGCTCGGAGAAGCCATTGGCAATCTCTCTGCCGGTAATAAAGAGTTCGAAGCGCTCGGTAATGGTGGGATCTCGATCGGAGGCGCGGGCCAGTGGCGACACCTCCACGGGGTAGTCGATGATGAAGGTTGGGTTCCAGAGCTTTGATTCCGCCACCTCTTCAAACAACGCAAGTTGAAGCGCGCCCAGTCCTGCCTGGGACAGAGGGGGCTTGGTGCAATCCACGCCATGCTTGCCGAGTCGCTGGCGCAGCCAATCCTCATCGAGCAGCATGGAATCGGAGACGCTTGGGTCGTGGCGAATGATGGCCTGCGTGATGGTCAGCCGCTCAAATGGTTTCTCGAGGTCGACGGTCTTTCCTGCGTAACTTAACTGCGCCGAGCCCGTGGTGGCCACTGCAAGGTGACGAAGTATCGATTCGGTGAAATCCATGATCCAGGCGTAGTCGGTATAGGCCGCATAGAATTCCATCATGGTGAATTCTGGGTTGTGACGGGGACTCAGGCCCTCATTCCTGAAGTTGCGATTGACCTCATACACACGCTCGAAACCGCCGACCAAGAGCCTTTTTAAGTAAAGCTCTGGCGCAATGCGCAGGAACATCTCTTGGTGCAGCGCGTTGTGATGCGTCACAAACGGTTTGGCCGCTGCGCCTCCTGGAATGGCGTGCAGCATGGGGGTCTCTACCTCCAAGAAGCCATGTTCGGCCATGAAGCCGCGCAGGGAGGTGAGGGCCTTGGAACGGGTGGTGAAGACGCGGCGGCTGTCGGGATTGACCACCAAGTCGATGTAGCGCTGGCGATACCGAATCTCCATGTCACTGAGTCCATGGAACTTGTCGGGCAGGGGACGCAGGCTCTTGGTGACGATGCGAATGGCACTGCAGCGAACCGAGAGTTCGCCCTTCATCGTCTTGAAGAGTTCACCTTTGGCCTCGATGATGTCGCCAAGGTCCCAGTGCTTGATCTCCTCGTGGGCCTCCACTCCAACGCCATCGTCGTTGATGTATAGCTGCAACCGCCCCGTTGAATCCTGGAGAGTGAGAAAACTGGCCTTACCCTGCACACGCTTGAGCATGATGCGACCGGCCAGGCAGACGGCCACCTTCTCGGCTTCGAGGGTCTCTCGGGTGTGGGATTCAAACCGCTCGAGCAGGGACGCTGCATGGTGGGTGGGTCGAACCCCATTGGGAAATGCAGGCGCCTTGCGCTCGCGAAGGGCAGCGAGCTTGGCCCGTCGCTCGGCAACAATCTGATTATCGTCGGAGGTGCTCATTGCTGCCTAAACTCCCTGTTTGAGGCTGGCCTCAATAAATGGATCGAGATCGCCATCCAGAACCTTCTGTGTATTGGAAATCTCAACGCTCGTTCGAAGGTCCTTGATGCGGGACTGATCCAGCACATAGCTTCGGATCTGATGGCCCCAGCCGACGTCGGTCTTGCTGTCTTCCAACTTCTGTTGCTCTGCCATTCGCTTTCGCATCTCGTGCTCGAACAGACGCGACTTCAGCATCTTCCATGCCTCGTCGCGATTGCGGTGCTGCGAGCGGACGTTCTGACACTGCACGACGATGACAGTGGGTACATGGGTGAGGCGCACGGCGGAGTCGGTTTTGTTGATGTGCTGGCCACCGGCCCCAGAGGCCCGATAGGTGTCTGTGCGGACATCCGCGGGGTTGACCTCGATCTCAATTGAATCGTCCACTTCGGGATAGACAAAGATGGATGCGAATGAGGTGTGTCGCCCGCCGCTTGAATCGAAGGGGGACTTGCGAACCAGCCGGTGCACACCGGTCTCGGTGCGCAGGAACCCGAAGGCATAGTCGCCCGAAATCTTGATGGAGGCCGACTTGATGCCGGCCACATCGCCGTCGGAGACTTCGAGAAGCTCCGACTTGAACCCCTTGCGTTCGCAGTAACGCAGGTATTGGCGCAGGAGCATGGAGGCCCAGTCACAGGCCTCGGTCCCGCCGGCACCCGCCTGGATGTCGAGAAAGCAATTGGATGGGTCGGATGGGTTGGAGAACATCCGACGAAACTCCATGTTTCCAACCCGTTCGGCCAAGGAGGCGGCATCGGACTCAACAGCAAGGATGGTCTCTTCGTCTTGCTCCTCGCGGGCCATATCGAAGAGTTCACGGGCGGCCTCGATCTCGCGGCCCAGGTCTCGGAGCCGAAGCACAACATCCTCGAGAAGCTTCTTCTCTCGCCCAACCTCTTGGGCGCGCTTGGGGTCATCCCAGAGTTTTGGGTCTTCGCTTAACTGCTCGCCTTCGGCGAGGCGCCGGGTCTTCTCATCGAAGTCAAAGATACCTCCGAAGGTCGCTGGTTCGGGACTGGAGGTCGTTGATGGTTAGATCAATATGGTTGACGCGTTCTGGTTCCATCCCCACATAATACTGAGTTGTGCATTGGGCATCTCGTCCCAGAAGCTGAAGCCTCTCAATGCCTTGCCAGTCATTGATTCCAAGCTCATAGGCCAACTCCGCCTCGCCCGGTGGGTCGATTGGGGCATTGAACCAGATGGCCTCGAATCGGTGGGCTGGTGCATCCACCGGGACCAGGTCGAGCCGCAGGTGCCTCTCTTTCAACAATCGCTTTTGCGAAACGCGAAAGTGGCCGCGGAAGACTGGGGATGGAAACCCCTGGCCCCAGACGATTTTCGAGATGGCACGGGCAAGCTCAAGCGTGTGCTCCTCGGCCTTGAGTGTCCCGTCGGTGGGCAGTGTTTGATCGAATAGGCACGGGTCAGCAAAGTCCGTGAGTGCCCCAAGAAATGCCTCTTCAAAGTGCTTGAGGTTTTCTGGGGCGAGGCTTAGCCCCGCTGCCATGGCATGTCCACCGAATGTGCGAATCAGGCCCGGGTGCATTGTGTCCACACGTTCGAGTACGTCTCTCAGATGGATTCCCGGAATGGAGCGACCCGAACCCTTCAAGAGCCCAGCTTGTTCATCTCTCGCGAAGATCAAGGCCGGCCGGTGAACGCGGTCCTTGATTTTGCTCGCGATGAGGCCGACGACGCCCTGGTGCCAGCCTTCGTCGTAGAGGATGATGGCCGATTGGTCCTGCAAGTCAGTGCGCTCGTCGATCTGTCGGATCGCCTGCTCACGGGTGTCCTCTTCAATGCTGCGACGCTCCCGATTCAGAGCCTCCAAACTCTGCGCAATGCCTGCGGCCTCCTCGGGGTCGTCACTGAGTAGGCAGCGTATTCCAATCGACATGTCGGCCAGGCGACCCGCGGCATTGAGCCTTGGTCCGATGGAGAATCCCAAGTCCGAGGCCTGCGCCGAACGCCAGTCCCGGCCGGATTGTTCAAATAGGGAGCGAATGCCCACGGGCATGACGCCCTTGCGGATTCTCTGTAGCCCGCTCGCTACCAGTCGACGGTTGTTCGCATCGAGCGGGACCAGGTCTGCAACCGTACCCAAGGCCACCAGTGGAAGTAAGTCATCGAGTCGTGGTGGATCTCCGGGGAAGATGGGCTGCTCGTTCGGGGTTCGATTGTTGTTTCGTTGGGTGAGAACAGCTCGGGTGGCCATGATGAGATAAAAGGCCACGCCGACCCCTGCAAGCGATTTACTGAGAAAAGTGCAGCCCGGCAGTTGGGGGTTGATGATCAGACTGTCGGGGAGTTGTTGGCCTGGAAGATGGTGATCGGTGACCAGCACCTGGAAGCCGGCCTTCTTTGCGGCGGCCACACCCTCGATGCTCGAGATGCCGTTGTCAACGGTGATGATCCAGTTGGGCTTCGGATCGATGAAGATCGAATTGGCATGCTCGACCAGGGCAGGACTGAGGCCATAGCCAAAACGAAATCGGTCGGGCACGAGAAAGTCGACCCGCCCGCCGAGTTTGCGCAGGCCTCTGACCATTACGGCTGTTGCCGTGGCGCCGTCGGCATCGTAGTCGCCAACAACTAGAAACGAATCGCCCTTGAGGATCGCGTCGGCCACATGGTTTGCCGCCTCATTGGCGTTGCTCAGGCTGCTCGGCGGGAGCAGTTGCGTGAGGGCCTCATCGAGATCTTGGGCCTCATTCACACCCCTGGCTGCAAGGCACCGTGCAAGTGGGGCTGGGTAGCCGTCTTGCATTAAGCGCTCGAACGCCTGCGGCTTGGGCTGACGATCGACAAATGCCCTGGGTCTATGCATCTTGAACGCTTGAGTTGTTGGGGATGACAAGACGCGATGGCCAGGCCGACAGCGAGGCCAATCGCTGCCCCAGCAGACCCCTCAATCGGTGGGCGAGATGGGTCGACCGATAAGGGGTGATTACCAAAGACTCCCATTCATCGACCAGCAGTAGGGTATCGATTTCCTTCTTCGAGAGATCCGCAAGGTCCGCAAGCGTCTCGCACCACTGGGTCGTCCATGCATCAATTGGATGGAGCGAAGGGTCCAGAACAATGGTTCTTGTTTCAATCCTGGGGCAGAGCCCAATCGAGCCCAGAAGGGCTTGAAGGCCCACAATCCAGGGCTCTGTGCCCGATTCCATCTCTGGGTCCACCCCGTTCGCAGGCGTGAGGGGAGGCGACTTGCTCCCAGCCGCCGGCAAGGCACCCCATCCCCAGGCCCAGACCATGGTGGCGCCGTTGGCGAGGGGGTCGCCATCCTCTGGCGTGAGTTGACTCCAGGTCATTTGAATCTCGTTGCTCAGACGTCTCCACCAGGCCGCATCGGCCCCCAAGACAGGGTAATCCGGCAGGTGTGCATTCAAGAGGCAGCGCGGGTGGGCGGCCACAAGTTCCACATTTCGATTGGCAACCAAGTAATAGCGGCCCGACCGTGCGCGTTCGACTCGAAGACCGTTCGCATGCAGCGTCTCCCCAATGGCATTGAGGTAACGTGGGCCGATCTCATGGCAGTCGGAGGCAAATGAGAGGCCCACTTGTTGAGGGCTCATTTGAAGTGTCGCCAGCTGGAGCGGCGCCCACGACTCGCCTTTCACCGGCAACAGCCCATCACCAAGGGCCGAGATGGCGCCCCAGGGCAGTTGCCCCCGTTCGTTGAGTGCAAAAAAATCCGGAATCTGCCTCGAGATCGATTCCTCAATCCAGCCAAACTCGGCCGCGGCGCATCGCTCAGGGGTTGACTTCCAATGTTTGAGAGGCCCTTGGGTGAGCCGATAGAGGAGGTCCGACGCTGCAGCGGTCTTTGGAGGTTGATTCACTTGTGATTGCCCGAGTCGAGAGCGGAGTGTTCGCGCCTCGGGCTCGGATAGCAGGGCGTCCCGAAGGATGACCATTGGACATTCTCCGGTCATCCAGGGCGATGCGGTTCGCGAGCGGCTCATGGGCTAAGTATCGCAAACACTGTGGCACACTCCCGCCATGCGATTTGAACTCCAAGTGGGCCTTCGGTATACCCGGGCGGGGCGTGGCCGCGGCTTTGTGAGTTTCATTTCTGCAATGGCAACCATTGGTATTGCGCTGGGTGTGGCGGCTCTCATCATCGTCATGTCAGTGATGAATGGATTTCAAAAGGAAGTCCGCGATCGCATGCTCAATGTGCTCTCGCATTTGGAACTGGTTGTTGGTGACCCAGACGACGAATCCATGCGCAGAGCCCAGGCCATGCTCACTGCGAGACACGAGGTGACGGGGTGGGCTCCATTCGTATTGGGTCAGGCCATGTCAATTCGCGGCGAGGAGTGGCGGGGGTGCTTGGTGCGGGGGATCGATCCCACGAGAGAGCCGGAGGTCACCCCGGTCCTCTCGCGACTCGACGCGGGCGAGCTGAGTGCGCTCGGGGAGCGCCGCTTCGGTGTTGTGATTGGAAGAGAGCTGGCGATATCTCGCGGCATTGGCGTGGGCCAGGCCCTGACCCTGGTCACAGCAGACTCCGCATCGGGACCAACGGGGCTGCTTCCTCGAATGAAGGCCTTTGAAGTGGTGGGCATCTTCTCTTCGGGCCACTACGAATACGACAGCTCATTGGTGTTTATCAGTCAGCAGGATGCCGCGGCCTTCTTGCGCGCGCAGGCCGTCGACGGGGTGCGGGCGCGACTTCAGGACATGAATGCCGCGGCTGTGTTGGCAGACG
>DAIPXU010000068.1:0-7156 GCA_036783055.1 Burkholderiaceae bacterium
GCAGGGGAGCTGTGGCTTGTCGGCAGTTGTCACCGGTGTGGCGGCGTTGCTTGTATTGACGATATCCAGTGAGCCGTCGGGCTTCTTGACCAGCCAGGTCCAGCCCGAACCGAAGTTGCCAATGGCACTCTTGGTGAAGGCCTCTTTGAATGCATCAAACCCACCCCACTTGGCATTGATGGCGTTGGCCAGGGCACCGCTCGGTTGACCGCCGCCCTTTGGCGAGAGCCCATGCCAATAGAAGGTGTGGTTCCAGACCTGGGCCGCATTGTTGAACACACCACCCGAGGAGCGCTTCACGATGTCCTCGAGGCTGGAAGACTCAAACTCGGTGCCCTTGATGAGGTTGTTGAGGTTGGTCACATAGGTCTGGTGATGCTTGCCATAGTGAAACTCGAGGGTCTCTTTTGAGATGTGAGGCGCCAATGCATCCATGGCATAGGGCAGCGCGGGAAGTGCGTGTTCCATTGTTGTTCTCCATTGCGGGGTTAAAAACCAGCGAAGGGTGGATGCTATCTGAACTCCTCGCCCCATAACCCCATCGAAGGCCGTGCAATCGTCGCCTTGGTTGCGGCCTTAATCGAGCCGTCCGGTTCGTCGCCCGTCAGACCAGATAAGACCCACCTCTGCGCCCGAGGGACTCTGCCCCGCACTGACAACGGGCCGGCCCGACCCATCCACGACCATTGCATATCCCCGTGAGAGGACCGAGAGCGGGTGAAGTCCAGAGAAACGCCCCAGCGTTGTCTGTAGCCGCGCCCCGAAGCGATCGCGCAGACGGCTCGACTGGGCCCGCCAGGCCCGTCCCATCTGCAGGAGTTGTTGCTCGCGAAGGCGCACCACCTCACGCGGATTGCGCAGGCCCCTTGCAGCGACATCCACGGTCTGCTGAAGGGTCTGCAGGCGGCCCTGCATCTGCTGGCGCCAGTCGCGCCGCTGAATATCGAGGCGCTGCAATAGCTCGAGTTCGCCCAGGGCCAGCCATTCCGCCGCAGCGGTTGGCGTGGCGGCGCGGTGGTCGGCGACAAAGTCCACCAGGGTGGTGTCCGTTTCATGGCCAACGCCACTCACGACATAGATAGGCATGAGCGCAACGGCCCGCACCACAGCCTCGTCATTGAAGGCCCAGAGGTCCTCAAGAGACCCACCCCCACGCACCAACGCAAGGGCTTGAAGGTGTCCGCGCTGCGCATCGGCTTGGGCCTCTGCCAGGGCCTTCAAGAGGGCGCCCGGTGCCTCCTGGCCCTGGACCAATGAGGCATAGACACTCACTTGGAGTCTCGGGGCCTGCCGACGTAGGGTGACGAGGAAATCCCGCAGCGCCGCGCCCGCCAGAGAGGTGACAAGGCCGACCCGGAGGATCGCCTGCGGCCGATCCATGCGTTTGGCAGGATCAAATAGGCCCTCTGCCTCCAGGCGGGACTTGAGTTGGAGAAAACGCTCGTAGAGGCCTCCCTGGCCGGCCTGCCGCATGGCCAGCAGGCGAAGCTGAAACTCGCCACGCGGCTCATAGAGGCCCACACTCGCCTGGACCTCGACCTGATCGCCCTCCTTGGGCACGAAGGCCAGCGCCGCGAGCTCTCGCCTAAACATGACGGCCCGAACACTGGCATGGACATCTTTGAGGGTTAAATAGGCATGGCCACTGGCGGCCAGGGTGAGTTGGCCAATCTCGCCCCGAACCCAGACGGCTGGGAACTGCATAGAGAGACTCTGACTGACCAACCGATTCAGCCCGGAAACACTGAGAAATTCTTGGTCTGACACGGTCAAATTCCGTATCCAAAAGGCTCGCGGGGCGGGACTTCTCCACAAGGCCAGGCACCGACTGGATGGACCGTCACAAAACCGCCATGGAGAGACGGTTTCGGCGCAGTAACGACCTTGTATGCGAAAAGAACCATTTTAAAATATTGATAAATATAGGGTTTCTGTTTTGTATCCCTGGGGCTCGGGCCACGACCAGTCCCTGCCTTGGAATTGTGCATAGCATAAAATGAGGGTTGTCCGACTCATAGAAGCGCTCCCTCCTCATTTATGTCCACAGAATTATCCACAAGCGCTTCCGGCCGATCCTGGCTCGAGGAAATCATCTGGAAACACTGGTTCCCCCGCCAAGGCTCGAAGGCGAAGTTAGCAGTCACAGACAAAATAGTTCTGTCCACCCTCGGCCTGGTTTTCCGTCCTGTTTCACAGATTGTCGCCCGTGTCTCTCGCAGACGTCTAGAACAGCAGGTCAACGCCCCGCGCCTGCCCGGGATCCCGGTGGTCGCGATCGGAAACTGGATTGTGGGCGGTGCCGGCAAAACCCCGGCATGCTTTGCAGTGGCCACGGCCCTGCGCGACTCCGGACACCACGTTGGAATTGTGAGTGCTGGCTATCGGAGAGACACCAGTCCCGACGAGCCACCTCTTGTGCTCAACGAGGAATCCCTCTCGCAGACGCACCCTTCCCAATCGGGCGATGAGCCCTGGCTTTTGGCTTGGCGCACTGGATGCCCAGTGGCCGTCCACAAGAACCGACTCCTCGCAGCGCAGGCGCTTTTAGAGGCGCACCCCCAAACCAATCTCATTCTTCTTGACGATGGGCTCTCCCAGGTGACGCTGCGTCCGGACATCCGCATCCTTGTCCTCGACGACCGACTCCACGGCAATGGCGCTTGCATGCCTTGGGGACCCCTGCGACAGTCTTGGCCACCGCCCAAGGCCGTGCGCATCGACTTTGTTTTGCTCAATCAGTTTCATCGTCCCCAGCACCCCGTATCCGATGAGCGCCGGGCGGCCCTCGACCAACTCCTTGCGGCCTTGCCCACCAGCCCCGAGTTGGGGCCTATGTCTATCCCCCTGGCTGAATTGAGTCGGCCACTGCGCAGTGGGGCCCAGATTCAACGACTCACCCAACCCGCCCAGGCCGTTGTTCGGCAGCCCGCCCTCGCATTGGCAGGAATCGCACGGCCGGAGCGGTTTTTTCAAGACCTTGACGACATGGGCGTGGACCTGCGCGGCATGCTTCCGCTGCGCGACCACGAACCGCACCCGCGCGCGAAATGGCTGCAAAACAAGCTCGCTGCAAGCGGCGGCGAATTGCCACTGCTGATGACGGAGAAAGATGCCGTAAAATTTTTCTTTGAAGAGATGTCGGATCAAACCAGGCCATCGAGTCAATCTGACGCGCCCTCTGACCCAAAGCGCGATCCTCGCCCGGAGTCTCTTTATGCAACCTCTTCCTGGTGGGCGGTCTCGCAGTCCGTGGAGTTGCCTGCCGCATGGATTGGTCATTTACTCAACCGAATACGGAGTGCGCATGGACCCACGCCTGCTTGAGATCCTCGCCTGCCCACAATGCCAGGGCCCCCTTCAGATGGCCGCAGGCAAGAGGATGTTGGTCTGCCGACAAGAGCGGCTCGGCTACCCCATCGAAGACGGCATTCCGCATCTGCTCGTTCAAGAGGCCCTGACAATCCCCGAGATCGAGATCGCCACCATGGCAGAAGACGATCCCCCCGCCGAGTCCCATCGGTGAGTGCCACGCGCTACTGGATTCTGATCCCCGCTCGGCGGGCCTCGAGCCGACTCCCTGACAAGCCCCTGGCCATGATTAACGGCCGGCCACTGATCCTCTGGGTGGTGGAGCAAGCGAGAAAGAGCCGTGCCGAGCGAATCGTGGTGGCCACCGATGACACCGAGATTGAGGCGGTCTGCGCCGCTGCGGGCGCCGAGGTCATTCGTACACGTGCGGACCACCCGAGCGGCACCGATCGGCTTGCAGAGGCAGCATCGCTGTTGGGCGCCAGCGACGACCAGATCGTTGTCAATCTGCAAGGCGATGAGCCACTGATGCCAGCCAATGCCCTCGAGGCCGTGGCCAAGGCCTTGCAAGAGGACCCCCTCGCATCCGTGGCCACTGCAATCACGCCACTCAACGACGATGAGTTGTTGCTGCCACAGGTCGTCAAGGCGGTGGTGGGGACCTCGGGTCGCGCAATTTACTTTTCGCGCTCGCCCATCCCCTTCTGGCGTGATCGCTGGGTCTCGATTTCGCGGCTGCACGCTGAACTCGAATCTGCACCCACCTCCGCATCGGCCGCGGGCCTCACAGCAGCTGCCCCAGCGGGTCTTTTTAGGCATCTTGGACTCTATGCCTTCCGAGCCGGGCCTCTTCAAGCCTTTGCTCGATGGGGGGCCAGCCCCATTGAGTCCATGGAGCAGCTCGAGCAGCTGCGTTGGCTCGACCACGGCCATTGCATCACCACCGTTGCACTCTCGAAGCCCCCTCCAGCGGGCGTGGATACTCCCGAAGATCTCGAAAGGGTGAGGCGCCTGCTGAGTTGACCGCTTATACTCGAAGCGAGCAAGGCCCAACCATTACAACTACTAGATTTCGGAGACACCTTCTATGCGGCTCATCCTCTTGGGTCCCCCTGGGGCCGGCAAAGGCACGCAGGCAGCCTTCATCAAGTCACACTTTGGTATCCCCCAGATCTCCACCGGAGACATGCTTCGGGCTGCCGTGAAGGCCGGAACAGAACTGGGCATTGCAGCCAAAAAAATCATGGACTCTGGCGGCCTGGTGAGCGATGAAATCATCATCAACCTGGTGCTCGAGCGCCTAAAGGATGCGGACTGTCGCAATGGTTACCTCTTCGATGGATTCCCTCGCACCATTCCACAGGCCCAGGCCATGCGAGATGCTGCCGTTCGAATCGATGCGGTGCTTGAGATCCAGGTTCCCGATACCGACATCATCGAGCGCATGGGTGGTCGACGTGTGCACGTGGCCAGCGGCCGCACCTACCATGTGAAGTTCAATCCGCCGAAGCGGGCCGATGTCGATGACGAGACCGGAGAGCCCCTCATTCAGAGGGACGACGACAAGGAAGAGACGGTGCGCAATCGACTGCAGGTCTATCACCAGCAGACCAGCCCGCTCGTGGACTTCTACAGCAAGTGGTCGAGCACCGGAGATGCCGCCGCACCCAAGGTATTGAGCATCTCGGGGGTGGGGCGCGTCGAAGAGATTACCGCTCGGGCGATGCAGGCCTTGGAGGCCCTCTAACCGCCGTTACACAACGGGTTGCATGACCAAATCGTTGTCGCGCGCGAAGCCCACCACGAAACTCCACGCCATCGGCTCCAGGCCCTCGATGCGCTGATCCACCACCACAGACTTCACCCCATCGTGTGTGATGGGCTGCGCATAAGGTGAGAATCCAAGCAGAGAAGCGTCTCCATAGCTGCCCGAAACGTAGCCGGGCCGATAAGCCGCCAGCACACTGCACAAGCGCTCGGCCCAGTCGCTGGGTCGAAAGGTCTTGCCGTTGCTGGTGCGGCCCACGATGATGAACCGAGCCGACTGAGACTGGCCGTTGGAATCGGGACGCAAAGAGAAAACCTCACCGAGAAACCGGTATTCTAGCGGCCTTGTCTTTCAAACTTTTTGCAGCCCAAAACCCGCTGATGTCAACGCTCTCCTCCCACCTGATGCCCACTTATGCCCGCCAGACGGTGGCCTTCGTGCGCGGTCAGGGAAGCACGCTCTGGGACGTCGAAGGGCGGGCCTACTTGGATGGGCTGTCGGGCATTGCAGTCAATACGCTCGGCCACAACCACCCCACCCTGGTGGCAGCGCTGCGCGAGCAGGTGGGGCAACTCATCCACACCTCCAATCTCTACGAGGTGCCCCTGCAGGCCGAGTTGGCCAACCGGCTTGCAGCACTCTCGGGAATGGACAATGTCTTCTTCTGCAACTCGGGGCTCGAAGCCAACGAGGCAGCGCTCAAGATGGCCCGCAAGCATGGCCACGACAAGGGCATCGTCGCGCCCAAGACCATCGTCTTCGAAGGCGCCTTTCATGGCCGCTCGATTGCCACCCTGTCGGCCACGGCCAGTGCAAAAGTTCAGAAGGGCTTTGAGCCACTCGTCGAGGGCTTCGTGCGCCTGCCCCTCAACGACCTCGCCGCGGTCGAGTCGGCCGTTCGTGCCGACGCGAGTATTGCTGCAGTCTTTATCGAATCGATTCAGGGCGAGGGGGGCATTCGGCCTGCAACCCTCGACTTCCTCAAAGGACTCCGAGCCGTCTGCACCGAGCACGACATTCTTCTCATGCTCGATGAGGTGCAGTGTGGAATTGGGCGCACCGGCAAGTGGTTTGCCCACCAGTGGGCCGAGGTCGTCCCCGATGTCATGCCACTGGCCAAGGGACTCGGGTCGGGCGTGCCCATTGGGGCGGTGGTGGCCAGAGGCAAGGCGGCCACGCTCTTTGGTCCAGGGAACCACGGCACAACCTTTGGTGGCAACCCGCTGGCCATGCGTGCGGGACTCGCCACCCTGTCGGCCATCGAGAATGAGAAGTTGCTCGACAACGCCACGCAGCGTGGTGCCCAGCTGGTCGATGGCCTGCGCAAGGGCCTCGCGGCTCATTTGGGCAATGGGGTGCGGGAGATACGCGGCAAGGGATTGATGATTGGTGTCGAGCTGCATCGGCCCTGTGCGGGGCTGGTTGCGCAGGCTCTTCGCAAGGGCCTGCTTATAAACGTCACCCAAGACAACGTGATTCGTCTCCTGCCCCCGCTCATCATCCAATCGCAAGAGATTGAGCAGTTGCTCGAGATTCTCGTGCCCCTGGTCCGGGGGTTTCTCGAGCAATCCGACACGGCCCAGGCCGCTTGATTCAGGTGCCCCATGCCGGTCTCCCATTCCAATCCCCCCCTGCGTCACTTCCTTCAATTCAAGGATTTCTCACCCGAGGTCATCGCCCATCTCTTTGAGCGCAGCCGCGTCATTAAAGACCGCTTCAAGCGCTATGAGCGCTATATGCCGCTGCAAGACCGAACGCTGGTGATGATCTTTGAGAAACAGTCGACTCGCACCCGACTCTCATTTGAGGCCGGCATGCACCAACTGGGGGGGGCGGCCATCTACTTAAACACCCGAGATACCCAACTCGGGCGGGGTGGGCCGGTGGAAGATGCGGCGCAGGTCATCTCGCGCATGTGCGACTGCGTGATGATTCGCACCTTCGAGCAGACCATCATCGATCGCTTCGCGGAGTACTCGCGCGTGCCCGTGATCAACGGGCTCACCAACGAGTACCACCCCTGCCAGCTCATGGAAGACATCTTCACCTACAATGAGCACCGAGGTGATATCAGCGGCA
>DAIPXU010000069.1:0-7068 GCA_036783055.1 Burkholderiaceae bacterium
CCTGGGCAGTGGTGAAGACTTAGTTCATAGCGGCCTTTGGCCTCCTACAATAGGGCGCCAAACCATTATCGGCAAAGCCATGCAATTGGGGAAGTCTTTGGAACGCGAATCCATGCAGTTCGATGCAGTGATTGTGGGCGCCGGACCCGCTGGTCTGTCGGCGGCCATTCGAATCAAACAGCTTGCCCAGACCCGGAGACAAGAGGTCTCGGTCTGTGTTCTGGAGAAGGCATCGGCAGTGGGCGCGCATATTCTCTCGGGTGCGGTCATGGACACGCGTGCCCTTACAGAGTTGTTGCCCGACTGGGCCTCGCAGGGTGCCCCTATGGGCGTTGAAGTCACAGAAGACCATTTCCTATTTCTTGGTGCCTCGGGCAGTCAGGCCGTGCCCGACTGGATGCTGCCGAACTGCTTTAAGAACAAGGGCCACCGCATTATTAGTCTCTCGTTGCTCACCGCCTGGCTCGGCGAGCAGGCCGAGGCCCTTGGCGTGGAGATCTACCCGGGCTTTGCCGCCGCCGAGCTCTGCTACAACGAGGCGGGCGAGGGCTGCGGCGTGATTACAGGCGACATGGGTCGAGACCGCAATGGCGAGCCCACGGCCCAGTTCCAGGCGGGCATGGCACTCATGGGCCAATTCACGCTTCTGGCCGAGGGCGCCCGCGGCCACCTCGGCAAAGAGGTGATCAGCCGTTTTGCACTTGATTCGGATTCCGACCCACAGAGCTATGGCATTGGCATTAAAGAACTCTGGGAGGTCTCCTCACCGCTGCACCAACCAGGCCAGGTGGTTCACACCGCAGGCTGGCCACTGGATTCACAGACCTATGGCGGTGGTTTTGTCTATCACCTCGATGAGAAGCGCGTGGCCCTGGGCCTGGTGGTTGGCCTGGGTTACAAGAATCCCTGGCTCTCGCCCTTCGAAGAGTTTCAGCGCTGGAAGACCCACTCGTCCATTGCACCGCTGCTCAAATCGGGCCGTCGCATTGCGTACGGAGCCCGAGCGCTCACAGCAGGCGGCCTCAATAGCCTTCCGCGCCTGGTATTCCCAGGCGGCGCCTTAATTGGCTGCGATGCAGGCTTTCTCAACGCCTCTCTATTCAAGGGCAGCCATTCCTCTATCTTGAGCGGCATGATCGCTGCCGAGGCCTTTGTCGATTCATTGCTTGACGAGCGCAATACCAAGGGACTCGAGTCCTACGAGACAAAATTCAAAGACTCTTGGTTGTTCGATGAGTTGTACCGCGCGCGCAACTTCAAGCCGGCAATGTCCAAGGGGCTCTGGCTCGGCACACTGCTTGTGGGCATTGATCAGACACTTTTTGGTGGCAAGGCCCCATGGACTCTGCACAATCACATAGCGGATCACTTAAAACTCGAGCCCGCTGCAAATCACCAGCCCATTGCGTATCCGAAACCCGATGGGAAAATTACCTTTGATCGGCTCTCGTCGGTGTTTCTATCGGGCACCCACCATGAAGAGAACCAGCCCTGCCACCTCACACTAAAAGACGCGCGCATTCCTGTATCGGTCAACCTCGCCCAGTACGCAGGCCCCGAGTCGCGCTACTGCCCCGCCGCGGTGTATGAATACCTCGATGCCAATGGCCAGCCCACCAATGAGGCAAGCGAGGGGGCCTCGCTTCGAATCAATGCGCAGAACTGTGTTCACTGCAAGACCTGCGACATCAAGGACCCCCGCCAGAACATTGTCTGGGTGACGCCCGAGGGCGGCAGTGGGCCCGAGTATCAGGGGATGTAGTCGAACCTCACAAGAAACATTGAGCGTTTTAATCGACGAGTTGCGGTTCATGGCGCACCACCGCCACAACGGTCCGCAGTAGCAGCCAAATAATCAGCAGTGTCGAGAGGCCCAGCATGAAGGCAGCCAGTGCGGTCATCCAGGGCGAATCTACAAAACGGCTATAGACCAAGGTGGCCGCTGTGAATGCGGCCACAGGAAATGAGAAGGCCCACCACGACAGAAAGAACGGCAGGCGCATGAAGTGCCGAATCTGTGAGGCCAAGAAGATGGCAAAGAAGAGTGCAATGCCAAAGAGGATGTGGCCTGTGACATCAATGGGCCGGCCATCGGGGTGCTGACCTGTGAGCAGCATCCATGAGAGAAAGCCCACCGCCGGTGGCGCAAGCAAGATGCACAAGGTGGGGGTGAGCCGCTCGGGCATGGGAGGCTGCACAAAGAGAAGTCGCCCCATCACCACCGTGAGCATGACCACCCAGAACAAAATGCCCACAGCAAAAAACCACCACGAAATTTCTATGTAACCCAGCCCAACCCCGCCCAGGGGGATCACCACATTGGCCACCGCGGGAATAAACCAGGCCGGATTCGCATGGGCGGGCTGCAGGCCTTCACGATGGATCCATGCATTGAGCACCATGACCATGATGATGAGTTGCAAGAGCGCACCCACCGCCCAGATGGGCAATGCGAGTGGGGCGAAGAGGCCCAGGCAGACTGCCCCAATGAGTGCAAACGAAACCGCCACCGCTGCGAAGAAGGCCGATTTCACAGGGTGGTGCCACTCGGCCAAGACATCCTGACCACGCGAGACCATCTTCTTTAAATAAAGCACCAAGAGCAGCACAAAGACTGCGCAGGCCAGCAGACCAAAGGCCTTGGCCAAGAGCGGTGCCCAGCCAGGCAGCCAGCCCATATTGGCCACACGGCCCCAGACCAGGGCCAGCCCCGAGAGGCCCATGACCATGGCGAAGGAAGAAACCGGGAGATTGGCCAGCAAGGGCGAAGAAAAGATGGACATGTCGCTTGAATAAGAGGTTCGATTAGAAGATGAAGGGGAGACGGCCAAGAAGAAGGAAACAAAAAAGGGCTTGAGGGGAGGTTAAAAGTACTGTATAAATATTCAGTATGAAAAACCTCACCGACCGCCAGCAAGAGATTCTCTCATTCATCGAAACGCATATTTCAGACACCGGCTTCCCCCCCCCCCGGGCTGAAATCTGCCAGGCCCTGGGCTTTCGATCCCCCAACGCGGCCGAAGAACACCTCAAGGCCCTGGTTCGAAAAGGCGCCATCTCCATGGTGGCGGGCGCCTCGCGCAGCATCCGGCTGCTTGAAGACACCATACAAAATGGCCTTCAAAGCCTGCGCCTGCCACTCATTGGCCGTGTGGCCGCGGGCTCTCCCATTCTCGCCACCGAACACATTGAGTCGCATCACAGCCTCGATGCCGGCTTGTTTAAAAGCCAGCCCGACTACCTCCTGAAAGTGCGCGGCATGAGCATGCGCGATGCCGGCATTCTCGATGGCGACTTGCTCGCGGTGCAAAAACTTCGTGCAGGCCAGCCCGTTCGCAACGGCCAGCTGGTGGTCGCACGCGTAGAAGATGAAGTCACAGTGAAGTGGTTTGAACAAAAGGGCAGCCTCATCACCCTGCGGCCCGACAACCCCGAGTTCAAACCCATTGTGGTCAATGCCGACAAACAGGCCATTGCCCTTGAAGGACTCGGTGTGGGGGTCATCCGCCGTGTTTAATCCAATGCTCAACCAACACCCCGATGTCTGGCGGGCCTCCAGCCCCCCCAGCAGCCTGGTCATGCCCTCTATTGCCAGTGGCCACAAAACACTCGATGCACAGCTCCCTGGTGGCGGCTGGCCAGTGGGCCACCTCACCGAGCTGCTCGTACGGGCCATGGGCGTGGGCGAGTTGCGGCTACTGGCCCCTGCCCTTCAGAGGCTCACCCGTGCCAACAAACAGATCATCATGCTGGCGCCTCCCCAACTGCCGCATGCACCCGCCCTCTCGGCCTTGGGCATTCAGCTCAATCAATGCCTAGTGGTGCGTGCACGCCGCGCCAGCGATCGGCTCTGGGCCATTGAACAAAGCCTGCGCTCCAACCACTTCGGCGCCCTTCTGGCCTGGATCGACGAGCCCACCCCCCACGAGGCACTGCGCCGTTTTCAATTGGCCGCACGCCAGGCCCAGGGGCCCGTCTTTTTGTTTCGCCCCCTGCAAGCACAAGACCAGCCCTCGCATGCGCCACTGCGCCTGGCCCTGCTGCCAAGGCAGTATCCCGGCCTGGCCGTTCAATTGCTCAAGCGGCGTGGTCCCGTTGCCGCAGAACCCGTCTATGTGAACCTGCCCATTGCCAGTCGGGCAATGCGTCCTCTGGAAGAGGCCCATGCTTTGGATCGCATGCCAGTTCCCCAGCACCAGTCCTTCGCCACCAGCCATCCCACCGGACTGCGTTCGACTCAGCCCCACTGAGTCCTTCGAGTCGGTGCGCCTGCGCATGGCGCGGTGGGCCCTGCAGTTCACGCCCGATGTCTGCCTGGGCCAGTGGCACGACACCGTCTTGCTCGAAGTCGGCCCCAGCCTGCGTTTATGGGGAGGCCTCGAGCCACTCCTTGATCAACTCACGCAGGGTTGGCAGCGGCTTGGCTGGCCACCCAAGGCGGTTCAAATGCAGCAGGCCCACACGGCGCGACTCGCGGAATGGCTTCTCCAGAGCCCCATCGCAAAAGGCCAGACGCATCGCATTCCACTGTCTTCTATTTTTGAAGCGCAACCCCACCTCGATCGACTCGCCCGCATGGGCATTCGAGACCTCGGCCCTGTCTTAAAGCTTCCCCGTGCGGGGCTGCGGCAACGATTCGGTGCTGCATTTGTTGGCGCCATCGAGGCCGCACTCGGAGAACGGGCCGACCCACGGCAGGCCATTCATGCCCCAGCCATTTTCGAGCAGGGCCTCGAGCTCGCCCTGCCCACCGACTCCAAGGGCCTTATTGAAACAGGCTGCCTGCGGCTCTTAGAAGAAGGCCTCGCCTGGTTGGCCGGCATGCAATCGGCTGTGACCGAGTATCGCTTTGTGTTTCATCAAGGAAGACGACAACGCCAGGAACTCTGCATCGGTCTGGCCGAGCCAAGCCGCGAGGCCTCGCGCATTCAACGGCTGCTGGGCGAGTCACTCTCTCAGACAGCGCTCACGGCAGCAGTCAGTGGCATTGCACTGCGTTTGGACAACCCCCTGCCCCTTGCCCATCAGAACGAAGAACTCTTTCCGCAGAGCAATCCTGCACGTGAGAACCAAGGCATACAAGAACTCTGCGAGCGACTCTCTGCACGGCTTGGCCAATCGCAGGTGCTGCGAATTCAAGAGATCAATAGCCATCGGCCCGAGGCCGCAAGTCAACTCATTCCTTGGAAAGAGAATCAAAAATCAGGGCCTGCTCCCAAGTCCCCCACACTCGGTCTGGCGCAACCCATGGCCAGCCAACCACCGCGGCCCATTTGGCTACTCGAGTCCCCCGTGGCCCTGTCTGTTCAGAAGGAGCGACCCATCTATCAAGGGCCCCTTCGACTTCGTGCCGGCCCCGAGCGGATTGAGTCCGACTGGTGGAGTGACCCCTTTGCACGCGACTACTTTGTGGCCGAGACCCACGACCAACGGCTGGTCTGGGTCTTTCGCACACCCGGGCACGACTGGTTCTTACATGGCTTCTTTGGCTAGATCCAACTCACCCAAGCCACCCAAGTCACTCCGTTCACCCAAGCCGCCCCAAGTTATCTCTAATCACGCATTCCATGGACTACGCCGAACTGGTCTGCTCGAGTAACTTTCACTTTCAATTCGGGGGCTCGCATCCCGCAGACCTTGTCGCACGGGCCAAGCTGCTGGGCTACAAGGCACTGGCCATTACCGATGAAGCCAGTGTCTCGGGCAGTGTGCGGGCCCATCTGGCAGGACAGGCCGTGGGACTGCCTATTGTTCATGGGGCGCAGTTTCATCTTGAACAAGGCCCCCAACTGGCCTTTCTCGTGCGCAACAAAAAGGGCTGGCAGCAGTTGTGTCACTTCATCACCCTGGGCCGGGGCCGCGCAGACAAGGGCCACTATCAACTCACACGAGAAGACTTGGAACAACAGGCCCTGGAAGACTGCTGGGCCATCTGGCTGCCCAATGCCCAAGACCCATCGCAGTCCGAGGGCCAGTTGCACTCCACCGCCCAGTGGCTGAAGTCTTGTCTAAAGGATCGGCTGCGCATTGGGGTCTGCCTTTCACTTCGTGCCGATGACCGTGCATGGCTCCATCAACTCCAGGCCCTGGGCAGCCTGCTGCGCATTGATGCAGTGGCCGTGGGCCAGGCCCGCATGGCCCATCGACGCGACAAGCCCATCACCGATCTGGTCAGTGCAATTGGCCATGGACTGCCTCTGCAAGACTGCGGCCGTCGGCTGCTTGCCAATGCCGAGGCCTATCTGCGGCCAAGGCTTCGACTCGCCCGGCTCTACCCATCGGTCATGCTGGCCAATGCTGTGGCACTCGCAGCGCAGTGTTCGTTTTCTCTGGATGAACTGCGCTACGAATACCCCGACGAGATTGTCCCTGCGGGCCTCACGCCCACCCAGTGGCTGCGCCACCTCACCGAAGACGGGGCTCAGCAGCGCTTCCCCAAGCACTCCCATCCCGAGGGCATGCCTGCCAAGGTGCGCCAGCAGATTGAGCACGAGCTGCAACTCATCCACGAGATGCATTACGAGCCTTACTTCCTCACGGTCTACGACATCGTGGCCTTTGCCCGTTCCAAGGGCATTGCCTGCCAAGGCCGGGGCTCGGCGGCCAACTCGGCGGTTTGTTATTGCCTGGGCATCACCGAGGTCGACCCTTCTCGCATGAGCATGCTCTTTGAACGCTTCATCTCCAAAGAGCGCAATGAGCCGCCTGACATCGATGTCGACTTCGAACACCAGCGACGCGAGGAAGTGATTCAGTACATCTACCAGAAGTACGGCAGGCATCGGGCCGCACTGGCTGCAGCCATTGTTCGTTACCGGCCCCGCTCGTCACTGCGCGATACGGGCAAGGCCCTGGGGGTTCATCCCACCCTCATTGATGAGGCCGCCAAGGGTTACAGCTGGTGGGATGGCAAGGTCATCTCTGCAGAGGGCCTTCAGACCAATATTGAAGAGGGCCTCGCAAGACTCGCCCAATTGCCACTGGCCGATCCGCTGCCAGAATAGCCCGCCAAAACAACACTAGCGCAATGGGCAAGGCAGAGTACGGCGCTAGTGGGCTAACCTCTCC
>DAIPXU010000070.1:0-6969 GCA_036783055.1 Burkholderiaceae bacterium
ACACCCGCGCTGGCCAATCTGTGGGCGACGGTCACGCCGAGCTCCGAGAGCATGAGCATAATGTCCACCACCCAGACAACCACCGAGGCCATGTATCGAAAGACCCGCTCCAGGGTCTCAATGCGGCGTTGTTCTTCAACCGACTCGGTGCGCGACTTCAATCGCGCATGAAAGGCACTCAGCAGACGATTGCTCAGGGCGAGCGACAACCAGGCAGCGATCAGAATGACCACCAGGTTCACCATCGCCAAGAGTGGCTGCGCCCACCCAGGCAACACGCCAAGGCCCAGCTCACTGAGCAGTGGCGGAATGATTTCCTTCAACATAACGCATACTCTATCCAAGCTTGTCTATGAATGCTGCTCACACACCCACGACCTCGAAACGGCCACCCCGCGTCTGTGTCTTCTGTGGTTCTCGAACCGGTCATGACCCGGTCTGGTCCGCACTGGCCGAGGCCGTCGGTGCGGGAATTGGGCAGCGCGGCTGGGACATGGTCTTCGGCGCGGGGCAGATTGGCCTTATGGGAATTGTGGCGACGGCGGCCCGTGATGCGGGCTCACACATTACAGGGGTGATTCCCACTTACCTCATGACCACCGAGGTCGTCATGCGAGACCTCGATGAACTCGTTGAGGTCGAGACCATGATCGAGAGAAAGATTGAAATGAGTCGCCGGGCCGATGCATTCTTGGTCTTGCCCGGTGGCGTGGGCACCCTGGAGGAGTTGTTCGAGGTCTGGACGGGTGCGGCCACCTATGCGCACAAAAAGCCACTGGTCATCGCAAACACCATGGGGTACTTCGACGGACTGCTGATGTACATGGAGGAGGTTCGCGACCACGGCTTCCTCGATGACCAACACCTCAATCAGCCCGTGGTGGTCCGAGACCTCGATGCTGTTTTTCAGGCGCTCGAGGCGGCGCTCTCGCGAGTCGGTTGAAGAACGATCAGGCTGGCCACCAGAACCAGAGCAAAACCCAGGCCCATGACCCATGTCAGGGGCTCGTCCAGAAAGAGATGCCCCCAGAGGACTCCAAATGCAGGAATCAGAAACGTCACACTCGTCGCCTTGATCGGTCCGAGTTGGGCGATGAGCCGGAAGAACAACAAATAGGCAAAGGCCGAACACAAAACCCCCAGGGCCAGCACCGAGGCCCAGGCCTGCGGAGTGGGCTCTGCGGTGGGGAGATCAAAAACAATCAGTGGAAGAAGCAGAAGGCTGGCCAGACCCAGGCTCTTGGTTGCATTCTCAAGCGGGCTTCGATTGGAGAGAAGACGCGTCGTGAGTTGCCCTGCAATTGCGTAGCAGAGCGTGGCACCTGCACAGGCCAGAACGGCAAATCCCGTCTGGAGGTTGAGGTTCACGGGGCCAAGTTGAACAATCATGCCCACACCAAGGCCTGCCAGTAGAACGGCCCCGACCAGGCCCAGGCGCAGTCGTTCGCCCAAAAAGACAGTGGCCAACAACCCGCCCCAGAGGGGAACCAGGGCATTCAAGATGGCGAGGTAACCCGCTGGGAGATGGAGCGCGGCATAGCCATATAGCGCGAATGGCACTGCGCTATTGAGAGCGGCCACAACCGTGAAGGCTCGCCAGGGTGTCGGGCCGCTTGCGCGCTCTCGGAACATGGAGAGCACCGACGAGAGAGCAAGAAGGCAGAAAAAGGCAATGCCAACGCGGAGTTCGGCGGCCAGAATGGGGCCGAAGGCGGGGCTCGCATAACGCAAGAACAAAAACGACGCGCCCCAGATGGCCGCAAGGCCAAAGAACAGCAGAAGGTTAATTGGCGCTGGCCGGCTTGGCCTCGATGAGTTGGCTGCGGCCGTAACGACCGATGTCGCGCTCTTGGTCCGTCCGTGGAAGCCTGACTGACTTGCCTTGAATCTTGATATCACTCTCTCCAGGGCGGGCGATCACGAAATAAATGGGCATGTCTTGAAAGACCACCTTCTCCCCGGCGGCCACGCCAAACTCACGAACCTTCTCATCGGCCTCTCGAACCCAGATCCAGGTGCGGGCCTTCGGCGTCACCTCCATGGCGGGGGCGGACGAGGAAGGGCCTGGGGTCGAGGACTTTGCAGGCGCGGGCGGAGAGGAGGGAGCAGCGGCCGGTGCGGCGGGGTTTGACACATTGTTCTGTGTAGGGCCAGGTGCAGCGGGTGTCGTTGCTGGCGTGGGGGTTGCCGAGGCCGCTGGTGTCTGCGCAGGTGCGGCGCTGGGACTCGCTGCCTTCGCGGGGGCAGGAGGCGTTGCTTGGATGGGCGACGTTGGGGTTGCTGTCGGGGCCGCTGTCGGCGCGGACTTCGCTGGCGCTGCGGCAGCGGTATTGGGTGTTGCAGCAGCCGGAGGTGTTGTTACCCCAGCGGCCGCAGGTTTGGCTGGTGAGGCCGTGTTGGAGGCCGGCTGGCCAGAAGCCTGCCCTGCCGGCTGAGCGCCAGATGACTCTGCCTGCGGGTTTGGATTGTCTGCGGGCGATGCGGCTGGCGCAGGTGCATCGGGGGCCTTGGCCGGCACGCGGTCGTCGTCTGAATTGGCCACGATGAGCGCAACCACCACGCCGGCGGCCAGCAAGCCAAAGGCTGCAATGATTCCCCAGTTCGATGACTGATCACCCTTTGCAGACTGCTCGGCCGCGGCACTGGTCAAGCGATTCAAGGACGCGGTATTGCTGCGAGCCTTTTCCGAGCCCGATTTCGGGCTGGCCTCGCTGCCCTCGCTCGTCTGAGTGCTGCCAGACTCTGTGGCACTCTGCGTGCCGCCGCTGGAAGCCCCCCATAAACTTTCCGTGGCTCCCTCTCGACCGACTCCATCGCTTTCGACCGATGAAGGGCCGGCGGTGGCCCCCTGGGCCCATGCCTCGTCACTCGGTAGGTCGGCGTTGGCTGGGTCTTGTGGGGCATCGGGGCTAAACCGTTGAACCATCTCATCGATGGCCTCTGGTGAAAACGAGAGAACTTCTGCATACCGACGAAAGAGCCGCTCGTAATAAAAGGGCGCATAGAAGGCATCCACATTGCCGCGTTCGATGGCGTCGAGCTGCGAGCGTGAGGTGCTCAGGGGCTGCACAAAGTCGTGGATGGTGAGTCCCAGGGCGAGCCGAGCCTCCTGCAGTCGCTTGGCCTGCTCTCGCACTCGCTCTTCTTCAAAGGCTCTGTTTTTGTCGGTCATACGCTCAAGAGTAACTGGGAAATAGAAAAGCCCGCGCGACGGCGGGCTTCCCGATCAATCACATACAGAAAAACTAGCGCAGCTTCAGATCGGCCCGACGGTTCTCGGCAAAGGCCTCTTCGGTCTTGCCTTTGTTCCAGGGCTTCTCCTCGCCGTAGCTAATGGTCTCGATCTGAGTGGGTTTGGCGCCCACGGCCTGCAGGCCAATGCTCACGGCCTCGGCACGCTTCTGACCCAGGGCCAGGTTGTACTCAACCGTTCCGCGCTCATCTGCATTGCCTTCGACGACCACCTTGGCCTTGTCATCCACGGCCAAGTAGTTGCCGAATGCCGAAACCACGGGATGGTACTTCTCACGAATGTCGAATTTGTCGTAATCGAAGTAGACAGCAGGCGGGAACTGGAAGACTTTGGCCTTGGCGGCCTTGATTGCATCGGCCTTGGCCTTGGCCGCATCGGCGGCTTTCTTATCGGCAGCGGGAGCGGGAGCGGCCGACTTTGAATCGGGTTGGGGAGTGGCGCACCCTGCAAGCAAGGCGATGGCGGCAATAGCGACAACAGCTTTCATTGAATTCTTCTCCTCAAATCTCTGGATGAGTAAATGTCTACCCAGAGGAGTGTACCCGAGCTTGAAGTCAATTGGCAGTCTCGCCGAGAGACCCCGGGGGAAGGTTCAGGCCCGGTGGGCGGGCTTTGGGGTGCGCTGATTAAACTGAGACAGGGCCACAGCATCCATCCGAATCTGCTCCGATTTCTCGGCCAGAGCAGCAATTTTGGCCTCGCCCCGCTCCGCCAGAGACCGCATCCGCTGGAGTTCCAGCCGAGCGTTCATCAATTCTTCGCGCACGGCCCGCTCCCAGGCCACGGTCTTGTCGTGCTCCATTCGCAGTCGCTCCTGGGCATCGAGCAGATTTCGAATGTAGCGGTGAACGGCCTGGGTTTTTACCATCCCCGGGTCTTCCCCAATATGGGTCAGCTGGGCCCGGTAGTCGTTCATGAGATCGGCCACCTGCCGGGACTTCTCGGCCAGCCGCTCATGGGCTTTTTGCACCTCCACGAGCTTGTGCAAGGCCACCTTCTCTTTTTGCTCGGCCAGCTTGGCCAAGAGCTCCAGGCTTTTCTGTCTGCGTTGGATCATGGCTTATCGATTGATGGTCATCCCGACCGGTCGGCCCTGATTGGGCATGGGTCGGTTTGATGGCTGGGCCACCACGGTATCGGTCAATGAGCGAGCCGCGAGCGACATCATCTGGTCTCGGGTCTCCTCGAAACTCACTGGTGTTTGAATCTCCTGGCAGAGGAACACTTCCAACTCAGATCGCATGCGAATGGCGGCATCCAAGTCGGGGTTGGAGCCCGCCTGATAAGCACCCACCTGAATGAGGTCTTGGTTCTGCTGATAGAGCGACCAGCGCCTGCGGAGCCGATTGGCCGATTTGAGGGCCTCGGGCTCAACCAAGCCCTGCATCACCCTGGAAATAGAACCATTGAGGTCAATCGCAGGATAGTGTGCCGAATCGGCCAGGGCCCGAGAGAGCATCACCTGGCCATCGAGCGAGGCCCGAGAGATATCCACAATGGGGTCATTCGAGTCATCGTTCTCGGCCAGGACCGTGTACATCGCAGTAATGGAGCCATGGCCAAACCGGCCCATGCCAGCCCGTTCAATGAGTGTGGGCAGAAGGCTAAACACAGATGGCGGATAGCCCTTCGCAGTGGGCGGTTCGCCCACGGCCAATCCAATCTCCCGCTGCGCATGGGCGACACGGGTCAGGCTGTCGACCAAGAGCAACACATTCTTGCCTTGCTCACGAAAGTACTCGGCAATCAGGTGGGTGTACTGCACCGCCTTGAGTCTCAGAATGGCCGAGACATTTGCAGGCGCAGCCACCACCACCGATCGGGCCAGGCCCTCGGCACCGAGTGATTCTTGTATGAAGGCCTGTACCTCGCGGCCACGCTCGCCAATGAGTCCAATCACCACGAGGTCGGCCTTGGTGTAGCGGGTGAGCATGCCCAGAAGGCTGCTCTTTCCAACGCCGCTGCCCGCCACCAATCCAATTCGTTGCCCCTTGCCCACCGTGAGCATCCCGTTGATGGCCTTGACGCCGACATCGAGTACCTCATGAATGGCACCACGCTCCATTGCGTTCAACGGGAAGCCATCGAGGCCATGGGTGACTCTGCATGCGGGCGCGGGCTTGCCATCGAGTGGCTCTCCACGGGGCCCCACTACACGCCCGAGCAACTCGGGGCCCAGTGGTGCGCGAGCAATTGGTTCAATGACACGAACACGTGCCCCAGGGCCGATGCCTTTGGGTTCATGAAAGGGCATCAAATACAAGGTGTGGTCTTGGAAGCCCACCACCTCTGCCTGAACGCGTGTGGGTCCATCGCCCATGACTTCGCAGACGGCGCCGAGCGGGGCCATGAGGCCTTTGGCTTCAAGGGTAAGGCCAACGACCCGCACCAGACTGCCCTCCCGAACGGGTGGCGGTGCAAAGCTTCGTTCGATAGCCGCCTGGGCCGCGGCATCTAAGTCCATTAATTGGCATCCGCGTAGGGAGGCAAGACCTGGTCAGGCGCAGTCACGTCACTGGGGGCGGATTCGACGACCCCCTGCTCCACTGAGGAGAGGTCTGCCCCAAAATCCACCGCCTCCATGGCCTCTTTGACCATGGCCACGTTCTTTAGGAAAGAGTCCGGAGGCGAGTCATCAATGCCCTGGGCCGCGGCCATGAGTGACTGCCAGAGGGCATCTCGCCGATGCTCAATGAGGTCATCGATCATCGAGCCATTCATGGCCACACGGATGCTTCCCGGCATTAGTTTCGAGTCGGCCCGAACATCCACCCGCTCGTCGATGGTGGTCGAGTAAGCCTTGAACCGTTGCAGATCGTCGGGGTTCATACGAACCAAAATTGGAACGGCCGATTCGTGCTGCAACTCCGATAAAGCGCGATCGACCAAGCGTGTAATGGCGTGGCCAGAGAGGGTCAGTTCGCCACGGACCATCTGCTCGGCAAGGTGCATCGAGAGTTTGAGCAGTGGTTGGTGAAAGGCCTCTGCGTCGCGAGCAGCAACCGTGAGCGCCTTGGTGAGTTCGCGCCAATCGTCAGCCGCCAGCATCACCTCGGCCTCGAGTTCAGCGCGTGCCTGCTGCTGGCCCTCTTCAATGCCACGCAGATACGCTTCGTCTGCGGATTCGGCAGCTTCGGTGGATTCAGTCGCATCGGCATCGATCGCCTGGACTGCACCTGCGCTGGCTTCGGCCAAGGCGGCCTGGCCCTCTTGAAAGCCCATCTCATAGGCCTCGCGACGAATCGCCTCGCGCTCGTCGAGCCCGATTAAATGTTTTTCCGATTCCGCCGCTTCTGCAGAGAAAGCTAGGGCGGCGGTTGCATCGGCCGCGTCCGCATCTTCGGTGGGGGCCACGACATCCGCAACACCCTCGGCCAGAGAATCGCCGGCCGCAGAGACCGCATCGTCAGCGTCGCTCTGCAACTCGGCCGCATTTTGCGCGGAGCCCATTGATGCATCGGCATCTGGATCAATGCGCAAGTTGCCCGCATCGGAATCCATTGTTTGGGAATTGCCATCGGCCGAGAGAGGCATTTGCCCCTCTGATGTCGTGGCGTCCGCATCGGCGGCCGATTCCCCTGTGGTGTCTGCTCGCGCAACGAGGCTGGCGCCATCGCCGCCCTCCGACCCGTGGGGAGCCTCCGATCCATCAAACGAGGCTGCATCGCCATCGACCGCATCGGCACTCGCTGCTTCCGCACCTGCAAAATCAGTGG
>DAIPXU010000071.1:0-6921 GCA_036783055.1 Burkholderiaceae bacterium
ACTGCCGGGCGCTGGGAAACCTCGCCCGCCAGCCGGGCGATGAGGGCAACAGCCTGAGCGGCGGTGGATACCGCGAGCCATTCACCAGTGGGATACACCACCACGTTCGGCCCCGACTGGCAGAGGCCAAAACAGCCCGACTTATAGATCATTAGTCCGCCCTCTTTGTCGACCCCAAGCGCGCGGGCATGCTGCTTCATGCATCGGAGCAATTCGAAAGCGCCTCGTGCGGCACAGCACTCGCCTTCGCTGCGCTCATTCGCGCAGATGAACACGTGGCATTGAAAACGGCCCTTCATGCGCGGGTGATGATTGGAGGGAGGTTCCATGGCACAAGGCTAATGCGCTTTCAATCGGCCGTCCATTCGCGTTAACATCCGTCTGCGGGGTGCCCTGCTGGCCTCTCGTCCTCTCGTGCCACGTGCTGGCCTCACATACCAAGGGATCCACATCCATGAAGAGACGTCAGATGCTTCAGTCTGTTGCCGCCTGCTTGTTGGCAACCGCCTTTCCAATGCAGGTATATGCGCAGCAAGTTCTCCGAATCACAACGATCCCAGAGGAAGCTGCAAGCGAACAGATCCGCAAATTCACTCCACTGGCGAAGTACCTCGAAAAGAGCCTGGGGATGAAGGTGGAGTTCCGCCCTGTGTCCGACTATCCCGCCGCCGTCGAGGCGCTGGTCAACAAGCAGATTGACCTGGCCTGGCTCGGTGGGCTCACCTTTGTACAAGCCAACATCCGTTCCGGAGGCAAGGTCATCCCCATCCTCCAGCGCGAAGAAGACACCAAGTTCCGCTCCGTCTTCATTGCACAGACCGGCTCGGGGATCAAGAAACTCACCGACCTCAAAGGAAAGACCCTGACATTCGGCTCCCCCTCAAGCACCTCCGGGCACCTCATGCCTCGCTCCTACATGCTAGAGGCAGGGCTCAATCCAGAGAAGGATCTCTCTCGGGTGGCCTACTCCGGCGCCCACGATGCCTCGATTGCGGCAGTGGTGAGTGGTCGTGTCGATGCAGCAGCCGTTGACATGACGGTTTGGAAGAAGTTTGTTGACACCAACAAAGTCGACACTTCGAAGGTCAATGTCTTTCATGAGACGCCCACCTTCTTCAATTACAACTGGACCATCCACGCCGATATGGCCCCTGCCCTTCGCGGCAAGATTGAGAAGGCCTTTATGGATCTAAGCCCCAGCACTCCAGAGGGCAAGGAGATACTTGATCTCGCCCGCGCAACGCGTTTCATCCCCACCAAGGCAGAGAACTACAAGGGCATGGAGCGGGCGGCCCGCAGTGCAGACCTGATTAAGTAAGCACCGGACAGCCAGCACAGCCCCACCCGATGCAAGTTCACCTAGAGGCGCTCGAGGTTCGGCACCCCGCTGCAGTCGCTGGTTCGGCCAGCGCACTGCGGGGTCTGAGCCTGCAGATCAAACGCGGTGAGCACGTCGCGGTGATCGGTCCTTCCGGTGCTGGAAAGACCACCCTTCTTCAAGCACTGGCCCTGGCCATTCGCCCTGCGGGTGGCAGAATCGCTCTTGCGGGTGAGGACCCTTGGAGACTCAAGTCCGCATCCATAAAGCAGTTGCGATCAAGGGTCTTCTACGCACCTCAGATCCCGCCACTGCCGCCACGACAAAGAGTGGTGACCTCGCTATCGAGTGCCAAGCTCTCCGAACTGTCTCTTGCCCAGTCCGCCCTGAACCTGCTGATTCCCCGATTCGCGCAGCCTGCCCATGAGGCCCTGTCTGCATTCGACCTGGGTGAGAAACTCTGGCTTCGCGTGGACCGCCTCTCCGGTGGAGAGCGCCAACGCGTGGGCCTGGCCAAGGCATTTATGTCATCGGCAGAACTCTGGCTCATCGACGAGCCCCTGTCGGCCCTCGACCCAAAGCGATCGAGACAGGCCATCGAAGCCTTGGTGTCGGAGGCCAATCGCCGCGGCGTGACCCTCATTGCCACACTTCACCAAGTGGGGGTCGCAAGAGAGATGTTTCCGCGAATCATTGGCCTTCGCGATGGCATGCTGGAATTCGACCTCGCCCGCGAGCGCCTCAGCGATGAAGTACTCATGAAGCTCTACGCCCAGTTCGAGCATGAGCTCGAAGGGCGTGCACCCGCCGAGCCGCTCAATGAACTCGTCGATCCTGCGACTCCGTCGGTGATTGCCTGCCGCTGATGGCTGCTCAGTCACCCTCCATTCGAGATCCTGCTTGGATCGGAAGAGTCTTCTGGGGGTTGGCAATTGTGGTTCTTCTCATGCCATCGCTGGTGGCGGTCGAGTTCAAGCCTTGGATGCTGCTCGAACCCACTAATCTCAAAGTGACGGCAGGCTTTGTTCTGGATTTTTTCCCGCCCGAGTTCAATGGTGAGTTCCTTCTTCTTATCTTGAAGGAGTCGTGGACCACCATTGCCATTGCCACCGCAGGAATGTCGCTTGCCCTGCTCTTCGCCATTCCGCTGGCACTCGCCGCCAGCAGCGCCCTCTCCATATCGTCACTCACTGGGCCCATGCATCCGCTGGGCTTTGCCATACGCCAGCTCATTCGCTGGCTGCTCATCATCCTTCGAAGTATCCCGGAATTGATCTGGGCCCTGATCTTTGTCCGAGTGGTGGGGCTCGGCCCAGCTGCGGGCGTGCTCGCCATAGCCGTGACCTATACCGGCATGCTTGGAAAGATCTACGGTGAGATTCTTGAAAGTGGCGACATGCAGGCCAGCCGTGCAGTGCTCAACGGCGGTGGGGGTCGACTGCAGGCCTTTCTCTACGGTTTGCTCCCTCAGAATGCAACCGAACTCTCGAGCTACACGGTCTACCGCTGGGAGTGTGCAATTCGCTCTTCGGCAGTCCTGGGCTTCGTTGGTGCGGGTGGCCTTGGCCAACAGATGGACGCCTCAATGAAGATGTTCAATGGCGGTGAGGTCGCAACCATTCTGATTGTGCTCATGCTCCTGGTTGCAATGGCCGATCAGATCAGCGGCTGGATTCGGCGAGCAATCCAGTGAAGAACAACGCCCCCCCCATGCCGGCCGCGCTCTTTCATTGGCGCTGTTCAGTCTGTTGGGGCCTTGCTGGCTTGGCCTTGCTCGTCGTCCTGAGTTTCTGGAGCCTCGATATGCAGCTTCACCGACTCTTCTCGTTGGAGGCGATGCAACGCATCGGCCGGTTCATTTCGGAGTTGACCCAACCCAATCTCTCTGCTGAGTTTCTTGCAAAGCTTTTGGTTGCGGGGGTCGAGACACTGGCCATGTCCTTCGTGGGCACCTTAATGGCAGCAATTGCAGGCATTGGCCTGGCCTTTCTGGCCGCTGAGAGCAAGGGCGTCTCGGGAACGACGAACCGGTTCAGTCGACTTCTACTGAATCTTCTCCGATCCGTCCCCGACTTGATGTGGGCCGCCATGCTCATCATTGCCTCGGGACTTGGCCCCATGGCCGGCACACTGGCCCTGGCACTCCACACGGCCGGCGTGCTTGGGCGACTCTTCGCAGAGGCCGCCGAGAATGCCCCCCAGCATGTACGCGAGGTGCTGCGACTCAATGGGGCAAGCCCCAGCCAATGCTTCGTCTATGCCACTCTTCCCTCCATCATCCCCCAACTCATGTCCTACACGCTCTACCGATGGGAGAACAACATTCGCGCTGCCGCAGTGCTCGGTGTGGTGGGCGCAGGCGGCCTGGGACAGATGCTCGCCTTCCACATGGGCCTGTTTCAAATGAATGAGACCAGCAGCATCCTGCTGGCAATGATTCTCCTGGTCGTTTTGGTGGACTCGCTCTCTTATGCAGTCCGCCGGGCCTTGGCCCGCTAAAGAAGCAATTAGTGCCGCCAAGAGAGCAGGATAGTGGGGTGCCCCCCGGAGCCACAAACACCCCAAATCACTTAAAAAGTTTAGGGGATATTTCCTTGGGAAAGCGGCTTTGTTAAGGCACTGGGGTAGACAAATGTGTCGCAGCCTTCAAGAGTCGATTGGGGCTTAACTCCGCCTATCTTTTGTTCAAAGATATTTAAAATCCATTAAGTTGTGCCGATTTTCGCTCAAAGAGACAAAACCGCAATCTATTTTCGCGCTATGCGCTTATTCATCCCCATGAATATATTGACAATCTCTCGAATCACTGATCGCAAAAGGTCGGGTAAACCCTCTAGAGGCTTCTTTGCAAATGGCCGAACACCGGCTCGACAAAGCCTCGCAAGCATCCGAGGCCTTGGGGAGAGCCTCCATTGACATGGTGTGTCTTCGGGCGCATTTTGACCGAAGCAAGGATCTTGGGATCCGCGCACCTGTGTTCAACCTTTTGGAGAGACGCCATGAACGCACCACTCTCTCGCCGACAGTTCTTCAAGGTCTGTACGGCGGGCATTGCGACCTCTTCAGCCGTGGGTCTGGGGCTTGTCTCCAACTCTGCGGTTGCTGAGGTCCGGGCCTTTAAACTGGCCCGAACGACTGAAACCCGAGGCACTTGTCCGTATTGCTCTGTGAGCTGCGGCGTGGTGATGTACAGCCGCGAAGAGCAAGGCAAGAAGAAAATCATTCACATCGAGGGCGATCCTGACAATCCCGTGAACAAGGGCACGCTCTGCCCAAAGGGTGCAGGCCTTCTCGACATGGTCCACTCACCCAAGCGTCTGCTGCACCCCCAGGTGCGCGAGCCAGGCTCAAACGAGTGGAAGCAGATCTCGTGGGATGAGGCATTCAATCGAGTGGCTCGCCTCATGAAGAAGGATCGTGATGCGAATTTCATCGCCACCAACAAAGACGGCGTGACCGTCAATCGCTGGAATACGACATCGTTCTTCTTCTCAAGCGCAGTCAGCAACGAGTCTGGATACATCGGCATCAAAATGGCACGCGGCCTGGGAATGGTCGCGTTGGATACCCAAGCACGTATTTGACATGCCCCGACGGTGGCCAGTTTGGCTCCGACGTTTGGGCGTGGTGCGATGACCAACGGATGGGTGGACATTCGCAATGCTGATTTAGTTTTAGTGATGGGCGGCAACGCGGCCGAGGCACACCCCTGTGGTTTCAAGTGGGTGACCGAAGCCATGGAGCATCGCAAGGCCCGTCTGGTGGTGGTGGATCCCCGCTTTACTCGCTCGGCTGCAATTGCGGACTACTACGCGCCGCTGCGCGTGGGAACCGACATTGCATTCCTGGGTGGGGTGATCAACTACCTCATGAGCAAGAACAAGATCCACCGTGACTACGTTCTGAACTACACGAACGCATCATTCATTGTTGGCGACAAGTACGCCTTCGAGAATGGCCTGTTCAGTGGTTACGACGAGGACAAGCGCAGCTACGATCGCGCGGCCTGGGGCTTTGCCCGTGGAGATGACGGCTTTGTGAAGGTCGACCAGACGCTGAAGGATCCCAACTGCGTCTACCAGATCATGAAGAAGCACTTCAGCCGCTACACACCAGAGGTGGTCGAGAATGTCTGCGGCACGCCCAAGGCCTCGTTCCTGAAGGTCGCGGAGATGATCGGCGAGACCTGCACGCCCGACAAGGTCATGACGATTCTCTATGCCCTCGGATGGACGCAGCACTCCCATGGGTCGGAGAACATCCGCACCATGGCGATGATCCAGCTGCTCCTGGGCAACATCGGTCGCGCTGGTGGCGGCGGCAATGCACTTCGCGGGCATGCCAATGTGCAAGGCATCACCGATATGTGCACCTTTGCGGCCAACTTGCCTGGTTACATGAGCGCTCCCACCGATGCCGATGTGGAATACGCGAAGTTCTTGGAAGCCCGCACCCCGAAGGAAACGCGTCCCGGGGCCGTGAACTTCTGGAAGAACTTTCCCAAGTTCCACACCAGCCTGATGAAGGCCTGGTACGGCAACAATGCTACGAAGGAGAACAACTTCGCCTACGACTACCTGCCCAAGCGGGACCAGTCCTACGACATCATGCACACCTTCGAGCGCATGGCTTCAGGCGAGGTCAAGGGCCTCATCTGCCAGGGATTCAATCCCATCGCCGCCCTTCCCAACAAGGCCAAACTCGATCAAGCGCTCTCCAAGCTTGATTTCATGGTGGTCATTGACCCCCTCGAGACCGAGTCGGCCGAGTTCTGGAAGAACTTCGGTGAGTTCAACAAGGTGAAAACGGCGGACATCAAGACAGAGGTCATTCGCCTGCCGTCTTGCTGCTTTGCCGAAGACGAGGGCACCTTTACGAACTCAGGTCGCGTCCTTCAGTGGCACTGGGCCGCTGCCAATCCTCCGGGATGGAAGCCACGGCGCCGCCGGTCAGGGCGGTGAGCTCTATACGCGCCTGAAGGCGCTCTACCAGAGAGAAGGTGGCAAGAATCCCGAGCCCTTCCTAAAACTGACTTGGAACTACACCAACCCCAGGAACCCCTCCGCGGAGGAGATCCTCAAGGAGGTGAATGGCCGAACAGTCGCCGAGATCTTGGATCCGAAGACCAAAGAGGTTCTGGTCAAGGCAGGCGGTCAGTTGTCTGGCTTTGGTCAGCTCAAGGACGATGGCAGCACCAGCTGCGGCAACTGGATTTACTCCGGCTGCTGGTCCGAGAAGGGCAATCTCACGGCGCGCAGAGACAAGAGCGATCCGGGCGAGATGGGCACCTATCTCAACTGGGGATTCGCATGGCCTGCCAACCGCCGGGTGCTCTACAACCGAGCCGGTACAGACCTCTCCGGCAAGCCCTGGGACACGAAGCGCCCGAGCATCGCTTGGGACGGTGAGAAGTGGTCTGGCACCGATATTCCGGACATGCCACCCACCAACAACACCGCGCCTCCGTTCATCATGACGGCCAGCGGTGTGGCCAACCTCTTCGCGCCCATGGCCGAGGGGCCCTTGCCTGAGCACTACGAGCCCTTCGAGACGCCGATTGGAAAGAACCCCATGAACTCGAATCCCAAGGCGGTTAGCAACCC
>DAIPXU010000072.1:0-6826 GCA_036783055.1 Burkholderiaceae bacterium
GGTCATTTGCTCATCGCGATGCCGTCACTGCTCGACCCTGATTTTGGTGGCTCCGTGGTGCTCATGGCCGAGCACAGCCCCAAAGGCGCTTAGGGTTTGGTGCTCAATCGGCCCTCGGACATGACCCTCTCTAATCTCTTTGGCCGCATCGACCTCAGTCTCGATGCCCATCCGCTGGAGTCTCAGCCGGTGATGGTGGGCGGGCCGGTTCAGCCCGACCGTGGCTTTGTCCTGCATGAGCCCATTGGTGAGTGGAGCTCCACCCTCAACATCTCCAATGGTCTTCTCGGGCTGACTTCATCGCGCGACATTCTTGAGGCCACGGCAAAGGGCAAGGGCCCCGAGCGGCTTCTTGTTGCGCTTGGCTACTCGGGCTGGTCGGCCGGCCAACTCGATGCCGAACTGGCCTCGAACTCCTGGCTTACGGTGCCCATGCACGACACGGCCTGGATCTTCGAGACCCAACCGGAGGAGCGCCTTGGCGCAGCCTTCCGAATCCTGGGTGTCGACCCGTTGAATCTCTCGGGGGCCGTTGGCCACGCCTGATCACCGGGCCGCCACTTGGCTGGCCTTCGACTTTGGTGAGAAACGAATTGGAGTGGCCATTGGCAATACCCTCACCGGGGGTGCCCGGCCTCTCTGCACCCTGAGTGCCAACCCCGTGGCCGAGCGCTTCGCTCGCATTGCCGCACTCATCAAAGAATGGCAGCCGCACTCTCTCCTGGTGGGGCTTCCGGTCCATCCAGATGGCTCGAGCCATCCATTTGCCCAGCGATGCCAACGATTCGCCAACCAACTCTCGGGGCGCTTTGGGCTGCCGGTGCAACTCGAAGATGAGCGATACACTTCGGCCTTGGCACCCGAGCGCGATGAGGTCGATGCCCAGGCCGCCGCCATTTTGTTGCAAGGTTTTTTGCAAGGCTTAGAAGATGCCAAGATCCATTCAGCTCAACGCCAAGGGTGAACTGACCCACCTGCTCTCTACCGAGGGGCTGCCCAAGGCCATTTTGCTTCGCATCTTGGACCACGCGCAGGATTTTCTCGATGTCTCAAAGATGCAGGTTCGCAACACCGACCTGCTTGCTGGCAAGAGCATCTTCAACATCTTCTTTGAGAACTCCACGCGGACGCGAACCACTTTTGAGATTGCGGCCAAGAAGCTCTCGGCAGATATTGTCAACCTCAATGTCAATGCCTCGAGCACGGCCAAAGGCGAGTCCCTGCTCGATACCATCGACAATCTCGCTGCCATGCGAGCCGATATGTTTGTGGTTCGCCATGCACAGAGCGGCGCTCCCTATCTGATTGCCAAACACATCAATCAGGTGGCCCCGCATATTCATGTCATGAATGCAGGCGATGGCCGTCATGCGCACCCCACGCAGGCACTGCTCGATATGTTCACCATTCGTCACTACAAGGGTGACTTCACGCAACTGCGGGTGGCCATTGTTGGAGACCTGCTTCACTCGCGGGTGGCCCGCTCCGGCATTCACGCCCTCACCACCCTCGGAGTGCCCGATATTCGTGTGGTGGCCCCACTTACGCTTCTGCCCTCGGGCACGGCCGAGATGGGGGTGCGGGCCTTCACCAATCTCGATGAGGGCCTGGAGGATGTTGATGTGGTGATGATGCTTCGACTCCAGAATGAGCGCATGCGTGGGGCCTTGTTGCCCAGCCCCCAGGAGTATTTCAAACACTATGGCCTGACCGAGCAGCGGCTCAAACGCGCCAAACCCGATGCAATCGTGATGCATCCCGGCCCCATGAACCGTGGTGTCGAGATTGATTCGGTGGTCGCGGATGGGGCCCAGTCGGTCATCCTCTCGCAGGTCACCTTTGGAATCGCTGTGCGCATGGCAGTGATGAGCACGTTGAATGGAGCAGCGGCATGAGTCACTTCAGCGCCACCGCTGTGCCCCATCTGCCACCCGTCTTCCCCCGGCTGGCCATCTGCGGGGCCCGGCTGATTGACCCCGCCACGGGCCTTGATGAGACCCGCGATGTCTTCATTGCCGATGGCAGCATCTTGGCCATTCTCCCCTGTGGCCAGAGCCCGGATGGCTTTAACGCGGATCGCGTGATAGATGCCAAGGGCCTGGTCTTGGCACCAGGCCTTGTCGATTTGTCTGCGCGCCTGCGCGAGCCGGGTTTTGAGTACATGGCCACACTCGAGTCCGAGATGAAGGCGGCCGTGGCCGGTGGGGTCACGCGACTGGTCTGCCCCCCTGACACCGATCCACCTCTGGATGAGCCGGGCTTGGTCGAGATGCTCAAGCACCGAGCGAGAAATCTCATGCAGGCCCATGTGCATCCCTTGGGCGCCCTTACGGTGGGCCTAGCAGGTGAGCAACTCACAGAGATGGCCGAACTCACGGAAGCAGGCTGTGTCGGCTTCTCACAGTCGATTCGCTTTCCTCTGAAGGACACGCAGGTTCTTTTTCGGGCCATGCAGTATGCGAAGACCTTTGGTTACTCCATCTGGGCCGAGCCCAGAGACCCATGGCTGGGCATCAGCGGCGTGGCCCACAGCGGGCCGATGGCGGGGCGTCTGGGCCTTCCCGGCATCCCTGCCGCGGCAGAGACCCTTCGATTGCTCACGCTGTTTGAGTTGGTTCGAATGACGAGCGTGCGTCTTCATATCTGCCGTGTGTCGTCGGCCGCGGGCGTGGAACTGATTCGCAAGGCCATGGCCGAGGGATTACCGGTAACAGCCGATGTCGCTGTGCACCACCTTCACCTCACTGACGTTGATATTGGCGACTACGACAGCAATCTGCGGGTCGACCCACCCTTTCGAGGCCAGCGAGACCGGGACGCATTGCGCAAGGGACTCGTCGATGGAACGATTGATGCGATCTGCTCGGTTCACGCACCAGTCGACGATGATTCCAAGCAACTGCCGTTTGGAGAGGCCGAGCCCGGGGTGATTGGGCTGGAACTCCTGCTGCCGCTGTCTCTGAAATGGGCCGCGCAAGACAAGGTGGGACTGGGCCATGTACTGTCTCTACTCACCCACCGGCCTGCGGCCATTCTCTCTCGCGAGGCTGGCGGCATTCGGGTGGGCGGACAGGCAGACCTCTGCCTATTCGACCCAGCGTCCCCATGGGTGGTCACCACCGACACCCTCTTCTCGCAGGGGCGCAACACACCCTTTATTGGCCATGAACTCGAGGGCCGTGTGGTGGCCACCATGGTCGATGGCCGCTGCGTCTTTGACCGCATGGGCTTTTAATCCGATCGGTGCGTGGTTTGCTTCGACTGGGCTGGCGGCTTCTAGCCCTCTTCATCTGGCTGTTTCTCGGGCTTCTCTGGTTGACGAGCGGTTATCGGTTTCTGGGCCAATCGGCCCGTCATCTCAGCACGCGGGTCTTTGCAAAAGGGGTGCTTTTCTTTTGCGGGGTCTCGCGACAACCGGACGAGAGCGATGTGACGGCGGGCCTGGTGGCCTGCAACCACATCTCATGGATCGACATCTTCGTGATTCAGGCCCACTGCCCTTGCATTTTCATTGCCAAGTCAGAGATTCGAGCATGGCCTCTGGTGGGTTGGCTGGTGGCCGGCTCGGGAACGATTTTTATTGAGCGCGGCAATCGCCGGGCCATTCCAGGAGTCATCGAGCAGGCACAGCGGTATTTTTCAAAAGGAGAGCGGGTGGCCTTTTTCCCGGAGGGCACCACCTCGGATGGCACGGGGGTGTTGCCTTTTCATGCAAGCTTGTTCTCCATGATTGAGACCACACCGCAGACTCCCCTCACGCTCATGGCGATTCGTTACAAACAACGCGGCCAGCCCACGAAGGCCACCGCCTATATCGATGAGATGAGCCTCTGGGAGTCAATTGTTCGAATCATGTCGAGCGAGGGGCTGTCGGTGGAGTGCTTGGTGAGGCCATTTGTGGGGGTGGCCCAGGCCGAGGCCCCCTTGGTTGGGTTGAATGGCGACTCCGATTCACTGGCAACAAACAATCGCCGGCTGCTGGCCAACGAGAGCAGACAGAAGATTCTGGAATTGCTTGAGGCCTAGACTTGCCCTTGGGATCAGGGAACCGGGAACCAGCCGCCGCCCCAACGGGGCGAGAACATCCAACGGTGAGGGGGCTAATCGACTGCCACCTGCTGGAAGATGGCGCGGTCTTCAAGACGCACCGCAGAGAGGTAACCCCCCCAGACGCAGCCGGAATCGAGCCCAATGAGATTGGGACGAACGATGAGACCAAGCGTCGACCAATGCCCAAAGACAACGGTTTGACGCGATGTCTTGCGACCGGGGACATCGAACCAGGCAGTGAGGTCCTCGGGGGCTTCGCCGGGTGAGAGTTTGCATTTGAAGTCCAGAGACTTCTGGTCGGGGCGAAGAAAGCGAATTCGGCAGAGTACATTGAGAATCGCACGCAGCCGTTGGCTTCCGCGCAGGCTGTCGCGCCAGTGGCCCGGGGAGTTACCAAACATTTCATTGAGGAAGTCTTGCCAGTGAATACTGCGCAGTCGGCGTTCGACCTCCTGGGCAAGAGACAAGGTCTGAGTGGCCGTCCAACCTGGCATCACGCCGGCGTGAACCATCAGCGTATTGCCCTCGGCATGGGCCAGGGGCTGATGGCGAAGCCATTCGATGAGAGATTTGGCCTCACGGTGATTGAGCACATCCCAGACCGTATCGGAGGCCGACGCCTTGCGGGCACCGCAGGCCACTGCGAGCAGGTGGATGTCGTGATTTCCGAGCACAGAAACTGCATGACTGCCTGCGGCTCGAATCAGCATAAGGACATCGGCCGATCGGGGTCCGCGATTGACCAGGTCCCCCACGAACCAGAGGCGGTCGGCACGCGGCCGTATCCGAATTCTCTGGACGAGGGCCTCAAGACTGCTTGCACAGCCTTGAACATCGCCGATTGCGTAGATGGCCATAATGGAATCGTAGAATACTTCTGAGTCGCTCACACAACTATTCCCGTATGCAAGCACATCCCCCCGCCTCTGTCTTCAAGGCCTATGACATTCGAGGCGTGGTCGATGACACGCTCACCGAAGCCGGCGTTCTTCAGATCGGCCAGGCCCTGGGGCAGATGATCGTGGCCGAGGGCATGGCCCGATGCGTGGTGGGTCGCGATGGCCGACTCTCGGGCGAGCGTCTCTTGGCCGCTCTAAGCAAGGGTCTGATGTCCGCGGGTGTCGATGTGATTGACATCGGCATGGTCCCCACGCCAGTGGTGTATTTCGCAACCCATCTCTTAGGGACAGGCACGGGTGTGGCCATTACGGGCAGCCACAATCCGCCGGAGTACAACGGCTTGAAGATGATGGTGGGCGGTCGTACCTTGGCAGGTGAGGAGATTCAGTCGCTGCATCAGAGAATTGTTTCGGGCGAGGTGGCTTCCTATGTGTCGGTCTCGCCCCGCCTTGGCCAGATGGGGTTTCGCGATGTTCGCTCGGACTACATCGGCCGGATCGTGAGCGATGTGAAACTCAAGCGCCCAATGCGTGTGGTGATTGATGCCGGCAATGGTGTGGCCGGCGAGTTAGGCCCCGCCGTGTTGAAGGCGCTGGGCTGTGATGTCACCGAACTCTATTGTGAGATCGATGGCAATTTCCCCAACCACCATCCCGACCCAGCAGACCCCCACAATCTCGAGGCGCTCATGGCCGCGTTGGCCAAGGGCGGATTTGATGTGGGGCTGGCCTTCGATGGCGATGGCGATCGACTCGGCGTGGTGACCGCGAATGGAAAAGTCATCTGGCCCGATCGGCAACTCATGCTCTATGCCGCCAATGTGCTCACGGCCCAACCCGGCAGTGAAATCATCTATGACGTGAAGTGCTCTAGGCTTCTGACCCAATGGATTGAGAAGCATGGTGGCAGGCCGCTGATGTGGCGCACGGGTCACTCTCTGATCAAGTCCAAACTCAAAGAGACACAGGCGCCACTGGCCGGCGAGATGAGTGGGCATGTCTTTTTCAATGACCGCTGGTATGGCTTTGATGATGGCATCTACACCGCGGCCCGATTGCTCGAGATCTTGAGCGAAGTGAACTCGCCTTCCACGCCCTCGATGGTCTTGGAGGCATTGCCTGAGGCCCACTCCACTCCAGAGTTGCAAGTGAAGACGGCCGATGGAGAGAATCACGCAGCCGTGGCCCGGATGGTCAAAGAGGCGGACTTCCCAACGGCCCGCTCGCGAATCACCATCGATGGCATTCGGGTGGAGTACGACGATGGATTCGGATTGGCCCGCCCATCGAACACCACACCGGTGGTGGTGCTGCGATTCGAGGCCGATACCCCTGCAGCGCTCGCACGCATTCAGGCGGAGTTTCGCAAGGCCCTTGTTCAAGTGCTTCCCAATGCCCGCCTGCCCTTCTAGCCGAGTGCGTCGGCTTGCATAGGACCCTCTACACAGTCGTTTTGATTGCCGCCATGCCCTTGCTCGCGGCTTACCTAATCTGGCGCAGCATTCGGAAACAAAGTTATCGCAGCGGATGGGGACGGAGCTTTTTGGGGTGGGCGCCCCTCAATCACTCTTGCTTGAACGAGAGTGGCCGACGGCTCTGGGTCCATGCGGTCTCGGTGGGAGAGACACGGGCTGCCGAACCCCTGATTCGAATGTGGTTGGCGCAGGCCAATGCAGACGATCAACTCATTCTTACGCATATCTCGTCCACCGGCATGGAGACCGGCCGCAGCCTTTTTTCGGATCTCCCCCCGCGGCTCTGGTTTCAAGGCCTGCTGCCCTATGACCTGCCGTGGGCCTATGCGGCGTTCTTTCGCTGGGCGCGCCCCTCGGTGGGCCTGCTCATGGAGACCGAGCTCTGGCCCAACCTTCTTGCCC
>DAIPXU010000073.1:0-6697 GCA_036783055.1 Burkholderiaceae bacterium
GCTGGGCGGAGACCTCTTCGATTTCTTGGTCGGCCCCTTCTATGGGGCGTGCGTCGGTTTCACCACAAGCTTTTTCACATTCTTGGGAACTGGACTCATTCTGTACGGTGCGTCACAGGGCCCCACCTGGAATCTCTGGCAGATCAATATCGCGCCGCCCGATCTCAAATACGGATTGGGGCTAGCGCCGCTGCTTGAAGGCGGGTTATGGCAGATCATTACGGTCTGTGCGATTGGTGCCTTTGGCTCATGGGCACTTCGAGAAGTCGAGATCTGCCGCAAGCTGGGCATGGGCTATCACGTGCCCGTGGCGTTTAGCGTTGCAATCTTTGCCTATGTCACCTTGGTGGTGATTCGGCCGCTGCTTCTTGGCGCATGGGGCCATGGCTTTCCCTACGGAATATTGAGTCACCTCGACTGGGTCTCCAACGTGGGCTACCAGTTCTTGCACTTTCACTACAACCCGGCCCATATGCTGGCGGTGAGCCTCTTCTTTGCCACCACCTTTGCACTGGCCCTGCACGGCTCGCTCATTCTCTCGGCCACCAACCCCGGCAATGGCCAGGTGGTGAAGACCCCCGAGCATGAGGACACCTTCTTTCGCGACACGATTGGCTACTCGATTGGCACCCTGGGAATTCACCGCCTCGGACTCTTCCTTGCGCTCTCTGCAGGATTCTTCAGCGCGGTCTGCATTGTCATTAGCGGCCCCTTCTGGACCAAGGGCTGGCCGGAGTGGTGGGGATGGTGGCTGCGTCTGCCGATCTGGTCGTAGAACGGGAATGAATCTGGAGATCTACCATGGCTGACTATCAAAATCTATTCACACAGGTTCAGGTCGAGGCACCCAGCTATATGGGTGTTCCCCTCGATCGCCCACGCGACAACAACGAGCGACTTCTCAAGCCCATCCATCTGCATATTCTTGGCCGCATCGGCAATGCGCAGATCGGCCCGATCTACTTGGGCTTCTTGGGACTGGCCTCGCTCATCTTTTTCTTGATTGGCTTTACCGCCATTGGCTGGAACTACCTGGTGCAGGTGAACTACAGCCCGATCGAATTTGTTCGCCAACTCTTCTGGCTCTCCGTCGATCCCCCGCCACCACAGTACGGGCTCTCCATTCCACCGCTCAATGAGGGTGGATGGTGGTTGTTCTCGGGCTTCTTCATTACGGTCTCTGTTCTTCTGTGGTGGATGCGCATGTACCGCCGCGCAACCCAACTCAAGATGGGCACGCTTGTGGCCTGGGCCTTTGCCGCGGCCATCTGGCGCGACCTGGTTCTCGGCTTTTTCCGCCCCATACTCATGGGCAGCTGGGGTGAGGCCGTGCCTTGGGGCATCTTCTCCCACCTTGATTGGACAGCGGCCTTCTCGCTGCGCTATGGGAACCTCTTCTACAACCCCTTTCACATGCTCTCCATCGCATTCCTGTATGGCTCAACGCTCTTGTTTGCCATGCATGGTGCAACCATCCTCGCTGTGAGCCGCTACGGTGGTGAGCGTGAGATCGAGCAGATTGTCGATCGCGGCACTGCATCGGAGCGTGCGGGCCTCTTCTGGCGCTGGACCATGGGCTTTAACGCCACCATGGAATCGATTCACCGTTGGGCCTGGTGGTTTGCCGTGCTCACCTGCATCACTGGTGGCATTGGCATCCTGCTCACCGGCACAGTGGTCGACAACTGGTACCTCTGGGCCGTCAAGCATGGCGTGGCGCCTCCGTACCCCGAAATCTGGGGCCCAGTCAATGACCCATCCACAGCCGCCAACGCAGTCTCGGCCGGTGCACTGCCACCCGGTGGTGCCACTGCCCCTGCCGTTGCTCGATAAACAGGAGAGTGCACATGAAATCATTACGAAACATCACTCTCGCAGGCCTTGCCTTTGCGGTTCTGGGCCTCACCGGCTGTGAGCGTCTGCCCATGGAGACCAAGCAGATTGGCTACCGAGGCACGGGCATGGAGCAGGTCATCAATCCGCGCACGCAGGCCGAAGTCGACAAGGTCAACGCACTGCCCGTTGCGCTCGATCCCGCCCCCCCGGGTGGACCACTGGCCAAGAACATCTACAAGAATGTGCAGGTCTTGGGCGACCTCACCGAGGGGCAGTTCAATCGGCTTATGGTCGCCATGACGCTCTGGGTGGCGCCCGAGCAGGGATGTGCCTACTGCCACAATGTGCAGAACTTTGCCGATGACTCGCTCTACACCAAGGTTGTCGCGCGCCGAATGACCCAGATGACGCAGTCAATCAATGCCAAATGGCAGGCCCATGTGGGCGAGACCGGCGTGACCTGCTACACCTGTCACCGTGGTCAAAACCTTCCATCCAAGCGCTGGTTTACCGAGCCCGATGCGCAGATGGCTGGCCGCCTTCTTGGTTACGACGCTGGCCAGAATCGGGCCGGGGTAGAGGCCAACGCAAATGCCTCGCTTCCATACGATCCGTTCACGCCCTATCTTCTTCAGGACAAAGAGATTCGTGTGAATGGCTCCACCGCCCTGCCCACTGGCAACCGCCAATCCATCAAGCAGACCGAGTGGACCTACGCGCTGATGATGCACATGTCCCAAGGCTTGGGTGTTAACTGCACGTATTGTCACAACACAAGGGCGGTGGCCGAATGGTCACAGAGCCCACCACAACGAGTCACGGCCTGGCATGGCATACGCATGGTGCGTGAAATCAACAATGAGTACATTGTGGGCCTCACGCCAGTGCATCCGCCCAATCGGCTCGGCCCCACAGGCGATATCTCGAAGGTGAACTGCGCCACCTGTCACCAGGGGGTCAACAAGCCTTTGGGCGGCAAGAGCATGATCAAAGACCATCCGGAACTGAGTGGCGGCAGACTCACCAGCCTTGTGAAGACGCCGGTGGCCAGCGCGCAGTAGTTGTCAGAGGAATGACGAGAGCCAGAACTAAAAACACCTCCTCTCCAGGAGTGTGATCCACGCCCCGGTGTCCCCCGCCGAGGCGATGGTTCAGGTGCCACTCGCGCAAGCGGGTGGCACTCTTTTTGTGCCCATCTCCTTGCGCTTAGGTCTCTGCCGACATCTCTTCTATTGAAGACTGAAGGTTGGCCAGGTCAATCTCTTCGTAGTCAAGAAGCTCACTTAGCGACTCCTCGAGCAGCAAGCGCGCCTTGCTCGCCTGTGTGTGAAGACGGGCATGAATGAACGCATCGTTGCTGTCGCGGTTCGCACACTGTGCGCTGTAACTCTCAAATGCGTTGACACTCAGAAGCAACTGGGCGAGTTGGCGTGGGCACTCGCAGAAGACGCTGGTCTCAACCTTCGAGAGCGCAACCAAGGCCGCGTTGGAGAACTGTTGTGGGCCCGGCGACTTGCGCTGACCCGACAAGGCGCTCGTTGTGGGCTCGGGCAAGGCAGGCTGCCTGACTGCCCTTTGGCAGGTCTCAATCAACGAAGCCTCATCGGCGGGAAGTTTCATGACAGAGGCCCCGCCTGCCCGAAGACGCCGAATGATGGTGCTCGGGGCATATCGATAGAAGACCACTGCCTTGCGGATCCGATAGTCGCGAACAAAAGCCAAGATCTCCGAGACGGACTCCTCGAGCAGCGTGGGGTGCTCGCTCAGCAGCGTGTCAATGGGGGTGCCCTCTGGGGAGTGGCGGCGTCGGAGTTCAGCAATGGAGTTGCCTCGAACCGCGAGGGTGGCTTCACCCTCGAGCCCGTCGAGCAGGGGGAGTGCACCGAGAAGCGGCCCGGAGAGTGCGAGGACACTTGGGCCGGTCGAGTCCGACGCCTTGCTGTGCCTGCCTGCAAGGTCTGAGAGTGAGTCTTGCAGGGCCAACAGCGAATCAAGGTCGAGTGAGGCGAGGCTGCCGATCGACTGCCCCTGGTCGACCAGGCGTTTGATCAGACTGAACCGCTCCACGTCTTTGTGGCCATAGAGTCGCTGGCGAGTGCCCGCTGGCTTGGGGCCCGACAGTTGATAGCGACGCTCCCACACCCGAAGCGTTTGGGCAGGGATTCCGGCGAGCCTGGCCGCAACGCCCGATCGAAAAGTGCTGAGTTGAACCATTTTTGTACCGTTTATTTGGGTCTTTAGGGATGAAAATAGCGGAATAGAGCGTGAAATTTGCCCTAGTGTATCGCTTGTGTATCTTTTGATGCGTAAAAACGGTTCAAATCTGAGGAGTATTGAGGATGGAAATCAGCGGAAAAATGCAGGCTGCCCTTTCAATCGCTGCCGAGCTTGCGGTGAGGGAGGAAGGGCCCATGACCACAACGGCGATTGCAAGAAACACCGGTCTGTCCGTGTCCTACATCGAGGTGCTCTGTGCGCCCCTTCGGCGTGCGGGCATCATCGTCTCCGCCAGAGGGCCGGGCGGGGGATACAACCTCGGGCGCGCCCCGGACGAGATCACCGTGCTCGAACTCGCAAGGGCTGTTGACCCCGATGCCATTGATCGGCCACGCCACTCGGTCGATGAGGCGGAGGCCAGCAAGGAGACGATGGCGGTTCATCGACTGTTCGAGAGCGCCGCAACAGAGATCAAGCACTACCTCGAGTCGTCGACTGTGGCCGACGCCATCGAGGAGCGCGTCAATTACCGACAGGCCGCCAGCGTTGAGCGGAGCCGCTCGAGGTCGGTCTGGGATGAGGCTGCATCGCACTCCGCAGTGGCAGCGTAAACCCCTGAAGAGAAAAGTTGTCGTTGTTGGCGCGGGCACTGCAGGACTCACCTGCGCGGCCCGCCTTAAGGAGCTCGGCGCCGAGGTGATCGTCTTCGAGAAGAGCCGTGGTGTCAGTGGCCGCATGGCGTCTCGGAGGATGGAGCACGGCTTCTGTGACCACGGCGCGCAGTACTTCACTGCGCGTTCCGACGGGTTTCTCTCGCTCGTGTTGCACTGGCAGGCCCTTGGCCTTGTGACACCGTGGAATGCACGAATTGCGAGAATCGGTTTTTCAGACGAGTCGCCGGTTCGCGAGTCCCAGCGATTCATTGGGGTGCCCCGCATGACGTCTCCGATGGCCATGCTCGCAGAGGGACTCGATGTAAGACTCAACACCAGGATTTTAAAGATCGAGCGAATGCCGGTGGGCTGGTCGGTCACTGATGAGTCGGGTGAGACCTGTGCCACTGAGATCGATCAGATCGTGTTGGCAATTCCACCGGCTCAGGCCCTACACCTTCTGGGCGCCCATTCGCCCGCGTGGCGGGAGCAGTTGGCAGCAGTGCGAATGGCACCCTGTTGGACGGTCATGGCAACGGTGAGAGAGACCGATCAGACTGGGTTCGATGCCGCCTTTGTTGCAAATGGGCCCCTGGCCTGGGTTGCAAACAACGCGACCAAGCCAGGCCGCACGCCACTGCCCGTCTGGACTCTGCATGCCAGCGCAGAGTGGTCTACACAACACATTGATCGCAGCGGTGAAGCGGTCTCCCAGGAGTTGATTCAAGCCTTCGAGGAGATTGCGTCCGTGAAGGTCATCGAATCGGTTTCGCACCGTTGGCTCTATGCACGCGCGGTCGATGAGACTCGCTGTGGGCCGCTCTGGGATCCATCAATGGGTCTGGCCGCCTGCGGAGACTGGACCATGGGAGACAACGTGGAGGCTGCCTGGCGCAGTGGCTTGGAATGCGCAGACCGGGTCTCGCAGTGAGCGGGGGGCATCAATCTATGCAGTTCCCCCCAGATGAGGCCGCCCTAGCGGCCCGGCTGCTCTCTGTGGACCCGAAGGGCTATGCGACAACGCGCAATCACTTAAGCGGCTCGGTTACCCACCTCTCACCCTATCTCACCCACGGCTTCTTGAGTCTGGGAGAGGTGCTGCAGACGATTCGCACGCGCACGGTACTAGTTAAGAGCGACAAACTCTTTGTTGAGTTTGCCTGGCGAGAGTTCTTTCAACATGTTCGTCGGTATCGCGGTAAGGCGATATTTGAGAATCTGCGCGCACCTGTCTGCGAGCAGCCATATGCAGAAGTCCTTCCTAGCGATATCCGCGAGGGGCGCACTGGGATCGCGGCAATTGATCAGAGTGGCTCGCAGGTGTATCGCGATGGATACCTTCACAACCACGCTCGCATGTGGCTTGCGAGCTATGTGGTGCACTACAGGCGCGTGGCTTGGCGGGTGGGGGCAGACTGGATGTACGGCCACCGCTTGGATGGTGATCTGGCATCGAATCATCTCTCTTGGCAGTGGGTCGCGGGAACCTTCAGTTCGAAGCCATACATCTTCAATGCTGGGAACGTGGAGAAGTACGCTCCCGCCAGTTGGCACTGTAGGCATAGCCCCCTCGATACCACCTATGAGGCGCTCGAGCTTTTGGCTAGGGGCCAGAACGACGCCTTGAGCCGATCATTTGAAAACTATGCGACCCACTCGCGCCAGACGCCTGCGGGGGTGGTTGAGCCAACCCTCTATGCAGCGCCACCGCGGACATCAGCCAATGAGTTCGCCGACGCCAATGCAGTCAGACAAGCAACTGCGCAGCGCTCAGAGGTTGAACTTGTCCACTCCTGGGGCTTGAGACGGAAGTCCTTGGCCCCCTCAACAGCGAAGAATACGGTGTTTCGGTTTGGTGTGATTGATCCGAGGGGGCATACTCGCTTTCCATGGTCGGCCGCTCGCTGGAGTTTTGTGCTTGATCGGATGCGCGAGATCTGTGATCTCGTATACCTTGGGTGTATGGAGGACCTCTTGAATGCGCTGCCGGC
>DAIPXU010000074.1:0-6451 GCA_036783055.1 Burkholderiaceae bacterium
ATATCGAAGCGCCCGTTGGCCCGGCCCTGAAGGAATTTCGCTGCCCGCAGCGCGCCCTGTGCATAGGTGGCGCGCGATGAACTCTTGTGGGTGATCTCGATGCGCTCGCCGGTTCCAGCAAAAAGCACGGTGTGGTCGCCCACGATGTCCCCGCCACGAATCACCGAAAACCCAATCTCTTTGTCGCTTCGCACGCCAGTCTGGCCGTGGCGTGAATAGACGGCATCTTTCTGAAGATCGCGTTTTGCGGCGCCGGCGACGACCTCGGCCATCTTCAATGCCGTACCCGAGGGGGCATCGACCTTCTGGCGATGGTGGGCCTCAATGACCTCGATATCAAAGCCCTCGCTCAGGTAACGTCCGGCCGCCTCCAAGATTTTCAAGGTGATATTGACTCCCACGCTCATATTGGGAGCAAAGACGATCGATGCTTTCTTGGCGAAGTCATCAATGGCGGCGAGTCCGGCCGCATCAAAACCGTGGTTACAAGCACCACTCTGGTTTTGCTTTGCAGGCAGGCCTTGAGATGAAGAAGACTCGCCTCGGGCCGGGTGAAATCGATCAGGACATCGGCGCCCGCCAGTGCGCTGAGGTCGCTCGTCACCGGCACATTCAGTTGAAGACCCATGGCCTGGCCCGCATCTCTGCCGATCAGTGGGCTGTCGGCGCGGTCGAGTGCTGCTGCAAGTTTTGTGTCTGAATCACTGGCCACCGCCGCAATAAGCATCTGACCCATCTTGCCGCTGGCCCCGGCAATGGCGATTCGAAGGCTGCCGCTCATCGCTATCGGGCGGGTCTCATCGGAAGAAGGGCATCGCCCGTCTCGGTCGGCAACTCATCGCCACCCCATCTCTCCAGGGCATCGCCTTTGAACTCAACAAAGAATCGGCGGCGCTCTCGACTTCCATCGCCCTTGCGAATATCAAAGACATAGTCCCAACGGTTCTCTCGAAAGGGATCAACAAGAAGCGGTGTGCCGAGAAGGAGTCGCACCTCTTCTTTGCGCATGCCTTTCTTGAGGCGATCGGCCTGGGACTTGGTGATGAAATTTCCTTGGCCGATGTCACTGCGATAAGGCGTGAGCCAACTCGGCGGGTTCTCTCTGACTTGGCTCACCTTGGCACAACCGAGCACCGCCAACGAGAGCCCAATGGAGGCAGCAACAGACAAGATGGGTCGGGCCGACCGACGCCACTCGCACGCCCGATCGGAGCGCAAGGCAGTGGCCTTAGAAATTCGGGAGGTTTGTCGCATCTCGCTATCATACGGGCATGGCTTCCACCGACGAACTTGCCGCCGGACTCAAGAGCACTGGCCTGAAGGTCACGCTCCCGAGACTGCGTGTCCTCTCGATCTTCGAGCAATCGAAGGTGCGACACCTCACCGCGGAGGATGTCTATCGCATTCTGCTCGCAGAGAAGATGGACATAGGCCTGGCCACGGTGTATCGGGTGCTCACCCAGTTCGAGCAGGCCGGGCTTCTTCTGCGATCGAACTTCGAGTCGGGCAAGGCGGTCTTTGAGCTCAACGAAGGCTCGCACCATGATCACTTGGTCTGTCTTGAATGCGGCCGCGTCGAAGAGTTCTTCGATGCAAAGATCGAGGAGCGTCAGCACAAGATTGCCGAAGAGCGTGGGTTTGTGCTGCAGGACCATTCGCTCGCGCTCTATGGCCACTGCTCAAGAAAACCCTGCCCCCATCGCCGAACCCCGGGCAAGGCCGCTTAGGCAAACACGAGTCCCTATTGGAGCCCGGCTCGTTTGAGAGCTGCCATCACCTCGGATTCCGTCAGCCACTCACCGAGGACCTCGGGCGCCCCGCCCGACCGCGGGTAGACCAGATACAGCGGCACGCCATTGCGCCCATGCCGCTGCAATTCCGCAGTGATGTTGGCATCTCGTCGGGTCCAGTCTGCGATCAAGGCAGTGGCATTGGTCTGTGAGAGCAGGTCGTCGATTGCGGCCGAGTGCAACACGCGGGCCTTGTTGGCCTGGCACGAAATACACCAGGCGGCGGTGAAGTCAACCAAAACCACTTTTCCTTGGGCCTGCAGTTTTTGTGGAAGCCCGGGAGACCAAGCCTGCCATTGGGTCTTCAGGCTGGCAGGCGAGCGCGAAGCGGTCTGCTGTTGAGGTGCACTCGAATTCGGGCCCGCAACCATCCGAACAGGAACGGTGGCAGAGGCTTTCGGGTAGAGCCAGGCAACGCAGCCGGCACCCAGAACAATCAGCATCATTAGTGCGCCTCCTGCGACACCCGAACGCGCGTTGGACTGGCCCAGGATTGAGGCGCGCTGGAGCCGGCCCCACGCCCAGAGTGCAAGGCCCAGACCGACAGTGGCCATAAGCAGAGACAGGGTGGGGTTGGACCCCTGCTGTTGATTGAAGACCCAGATCAGCCAGGCCACAGTGGCCAACATTGGAAAGGCAAGAAACTGTTTGAAGCCCTCCATCCAGGGGCCGGGTTTGGGCAGTCGTGCCACTGCCGCGGGCCAAGAACCCAAAATGAGATAGGGCGTCGCCAGCCCGAGGCCCAGGAATGCAAAGACAGACATGGCTTGCCAAGCCGGTGCTGTTGCCGCGAATCCCAATGCACCGCCCATGAAGGGCGCAGTGCAGGGAGAGGCCACCACAACCGCGAGCAGGCCAGACAAGAACGCACCCGCTTTGCCGGACCGATGGTCCAGTGCACCGAGTTGTGTGAGCCGACTGCCAAACTCGAAGCCGCCCAGGAGGTTGATTGCGATGGCGGTAAAGAGAAGCGCGAGCCCTCCCACCACCCAGGGGTTCTGGAGCTGAAAGCCCCAGCCCACGGCCTCGCCGGCGGCCCGCAGGCCAATCAGCAGGCCCGCCAGCGCGAGCATGGCCACCAGGACGCCGGCCGTGAACAGCAGGGCATGGAGCCTTGCCACCGAGACCGAACGACTGCTCTGGCTAAACGACAAGACCTTCAACCCAATCACTGGAAAGACGCAGGGCATGAGGTTGAGAATCAGGCCCCCCAGCCATGCCAGGGCCATGGCCACGGCCACCGAACCGATGGCAAGCCCGGTCGGGGCGGGGCTCTCTTCCTCTGCAGTGCGGCCGGGAGAGACCAGGCCAGCCGATGCAGGCGCGGCATCTTGCTTGAGTGTCCATCGCAGGGCTTCACCGCCTTGAACCCAGACGGCGTTGAGGCGTCCGGATTTAGAGAGGGCCTCAATCGAGCGTCGGGAATTTTCTGCAAGGGGTATCTCGAGCCGCCAGCCTCCTGCGGTCTTGTGCAGGGCCTGGGCCGCTGCAGGCCAGACCAACTCCTCGGCCTCAACAAAGAGATAGCCGCCTTGTCGTCGCTCTGGATCACCGCGTCCCCAGACCAGCAACTTCTTCTCGTCTGGCAGGAGCGCAAAGCCCTGGCCTTCGTCACTTGCCAAGGGCAAGCGGCCCAACTGGGACTCAAAGGCCGGCCAATCGTCACTGGGTTTGGCCTCGCTGCCCGATTGGAGCAGTGGCAATTCGATGCTCAATTCCGCATCGCCGGGGATACAGACATCTTTGCAGACCAGCCAGTTGGCTGTTGCGATCAACTCGATCGAATTGCCTTTGGCCAAATCCACTGGAATGTCGACAGTCTGAATGAGCAGGACCTCGCCTTCGAATCCATAACTCGCCAAGGGGCCCACCGGAATTCTCTGTGGAGCCGGCCATGCAATGGGCGAGGCCTGCAAGCCCGGGCCCGATTCGAGGCGCCATTCAATCGATGTGGGCAGTCCGGAGTCGCCCGGATTTTTCCAGTAGGTGTGCCAATGGGGGTCGTGTCGAATCCGCAAGGCCATTCGGGCCTGCTGGCCGGGGACAACGCCGCTCTGGGCAGAGAGCAGGGTGACTTCGACATGGTCGACCCGCAGGGGCCCTGGCGAAGTGGAGATGGCCCTGGGCCCCTCGGCGGCGGCATCCTGCGTGAGTCGATTGAGGAGGCCCGCACCACTGGGGGGCGCTGTCTGGGCCCAGGCCACGGCAGCAAGAAGAGGCCCAGAGGCGGCCAGGAGTGCGATGAGGAGTCGGTGAGCGCGGTTCATCCCTCGGGATTATCCCTGCCTCTCGTTGTAATATCCGCGACATGGTTGAGGAATTGCAGGCTCTCGAGGAGCGGTTCAAGTCACTTCAGCGGTTGGTGGAGCGACTTCGGGCCGAAAACCAGTCCCTGCGGGGTTCGCTTGCGAATTCCGAGGCGACCGTTGCTTCTCTTCGCCGACAGATCGATCAGGCCAGCCACAGGCTCGAGGCCATTCTCAATCAGAAGCCAGAAGAGGGCCGCCCATGACACGCAAGATGCCCGAGTCGCCGCGCAACGTGCCCGAGCAGGTCGAAGTGATGATCATGGATCGAAGCTATCGTCTCGCCTGCCCACCCGCTGACCAAGAAGTTCTCATGGACTGTGTCTCACTGGTGGATTACCGAATGCGCCAAGTCAAGCAGGCCGGCAACCTGGTGGGCACCGACCGAATTGCCGTCATGGCCGCCCTCACGCTGGCCCGAGAGGTTCTTGCGGTTGGCAGTTACACGGCGGGCCAGGATTTGGCGCCCGCACGGGTCAAGATTCAGCAGCTCATAGCGCTCGCAGACGAAATCCTGGTCCCTCAAGACAAGTTATTCGAATAGGGAGTTGGTCTTATGAGTCAAGCGCTGGCGGGGGTTCGCGTCCTCGATTTCACCCATGTTCAATCCGGCCCGACCTGTACACAACTGCTGGCTTGGTTTGGCGCCGACGTCATCAAGGTCGAGCGTCCCGGTGTTGGCGATGCGACCCGAGGTCAGCTGCGAGACATCCCAGGGGTCGACAGCCTCTACTTCACCATGCTCAACCACAACAAGCGCTCGGTCACCATCGACACCAAGCACAAGAAGGGAAAAGAGGTTCTTGAAAAACTCATCAAGGCCTGCGACGTCATGGTGGAGAACTTCGCGCCCGGCGCCCTCGATCGGATGGGCTTCACCTGGGATCGAATTCAGGAGATCAACCCGCGGATGGTCCTGGCTTCCATCAAGGGCTTTGGCCCTGGGCCCTATGAAGAGTGCAAAGTCTACGAGAACGTGGCGCAGTGTACGGGTGGCTCAGCCTCAACCACCGGATTCGATGATGGGCCGCCAACGGTCACCGGTGCGCAGATTGGTGACAGTGGAACCGGTCTTCATCTCGCCTTGGGCATTGTGGTGGCCTTGTATCAGGCCAGAGAGACCGGCCAGGGCCAGAAGGTTGCCGCGCCCATGCAGGATGCCGTCTTGAACCTCTGTCGTGTGAAGTTGCGTGACCAGCAGCGTTTGGACCGCACCGGGGTGATGAAGGAGTACCCCCAGTATCCCAATGGCCAGTTCGGTGAGGCGGTGCCTCGGGCGGGCAATGCGTCGGGGGGCGGGCAACCCGGCTCGGTGCTCAAATGCAAAGGCTGGGAGACCGATCCCAACGCCTACATCTATTTCATCACCCAAGAGGCGGTCTGGGAGCCGATCTGCAACATCATTGGCAAGCCCGAGTGGATCACGGATCCCGATTACGCCACAGCACCCGTTCGACTGCCCAAGCTCAAACAGATCTTCGAGGTCATTGAGCAGTGGACCATGACCAAGACCAAGTTCGAGGCCATGGAGATTCTCAACAAGTTCGACATTCCTTGCGGGCCTATTCTCTCCATGAGAGAGATCGCCAACGAGCCCTCCTTGCGAGAGACCGGGACCATCGTCGAGGTCGACCATCCCGAGAGAGGGCCCTACCTTTCAGTGGGCAATCCAATCAAATTGTCAGCGAGTCCGACCATCGTCACCCGATCCCCTTTATTGGGTGAGCACACCCGAGAGGTCCTCCATCATCTGGGTTACTCCGAGGCCGAGATCGAGCAGATGGTGGCCGAAAAGGTGGTTTGAGGCCGCCGTGTTGAGATGACCCATTCGGAGTTCGTTGCGGCCTACAAGGCGGGCAGTCTCCAGGCCTACGTCCCTCCCGAGCGCGCAGCAAGCTTTTTGACGACCCGAATGTGGCTCCCATTGATCCGCCTGCCGATTCTCGGTTCGGGTCTGGCCCTGGCCCTCATCGGTTGGTACATCGTTGGACTGTTGGTTTTCTTGTTTGGAATGTTCTTGCCCCGCATGGTCAAGAAGAATGCCGTTGCCATCTTGATGTACCAGGCCCTGCAGGATGAAGAGAGCTACCACGACTTCCTGGCCGCTGGCGTCCTGCAACTTCCCGAGGAATGAGCGGGGCCGAAACCGCCAGAGCCGACGACCTGGGCCCATGGAATCCAGGTCTTCGATCCGATATCCCCCGCCGCTTTCTGCATCTCTCGACCATTTTCCGGCCGGAAAATGTCTCGACCCAATTGGAGGAGGTGCTCGAACTTCGTGACCTAACCGGGCTTGAGTTCCGAGAGTTGCTTGTGTTTCGGCCGAGCCGACTGATTCTTCACTAGGTCCTCATT
>DAIPXU010000075.1:0-6399 GCA_036783055.1 Burkholderiaceae bacterium
AGATGGATGCGCCGAGGACGATTCGGATGGCTGGGCCCAACTCACTGCGGCCCTGGGCAAGAAGGATCAAATCGTGGGGGACGACCTCTTCGTGACCAACACCAAGATTCTGAAAGAGGGCATACAGAGGAACATTGCCAACTCCATTCTCATCAAGATCACTCAGATTGGCACCCTCTCCGAGACCTTTGCTGCCATCGAGATGGCAAAGCGTGCAGGCTATACCGCCGTGGTTTCACACCGCTCGGGCGAGTCCGAGGATTCAACCATTGCAGATATTGCAGTGGGCACCAATGCATTGCAGATCAAGACGGGCTCCTTGTCACGGTCCGATCGCATGGCCAAGTACAACCAGTTGCTTCGCATTGAAGAAGACCTCGCCGGTGCAGGAAGCTATCCCGGCATTGAGGCCTTCTATCAACTCAAGGGCCGGGCTTGAACCGACCCAATCGCCGTCCCTCGGGCTTCGTCTCCCGCCTCGGAGCGGGTGGCTTGGGGCTCTTGGGGCGAATGATTGGGCGCCCACAGTTGGCCTGGCCAGGTCTGCAGAAATGGCTTCTCGCGGGCATTGTGGTTCTTCAGGTGCCCATGTGGTTTGGTGCGGGGGGATGGCCTTCGGTCTGGAAACTGGAGGCGCAGGTCGAGGAGAAGAATCTCGAGATTGCCGCGCAGCGCCTCCAGATCGAAGAGCTCGAGGCCGAGGTGAAAGACCTCCAGGCGGGCCTGCAGTCCGCCGAGGAGCGGGCCCGCTACGAGATGGGGCTCATGCGACCCGGAGAGCGTTTCGTTCAGATCGTGCGAACGCCCTAACGCTTGATTGGCTTTATTGCCGTGTAGTGGGCCCCGGCCGAGTGGTCTGCTCAGCCACGCCAAGCGGGTCGTTGAAGAGCCGGGCGCAGTCCACGGCATCGAATCGATAGGCCCAGTTGCAGAAGTTGCAGCGCACCTCTACCTCTCCTTGTTCTTCCAAAATCGATTCCACCTCCTCGATGCCCAAAGTATTGAGCATTCGCCCCACACGGGCCCGGGTGCAGGGGCATTCGAATCGCGGGGTTCGCTCTTCGAGCAGCCGAGCCGACATCTCCCAGAACAACTTGTGGAGCACGTCTTGTAGGGGTTCCTTCAACATCTCTTTGGCTTCAACCGTGGCGGCCAGCATGCAGGCGGTCTGCCAGGCCTCCGCCTCGGTGTCGGGCATCTGTTGAAGGAGAAGTCCTGCGGCCCTCTCACCGTCGCAAAAGAGCCAAAGTCTCGACGGCAGTTGCTCCGATTGCGTCATATAGGACTCAATGGCATCGGCCAGGCTCTCGCCAGTGAATGACACAATGCCCTGGTACGGCTGCTGATTGGGCTGTTTGGGGTCGAGGATCATGCTGAATCGCCCGAGACCGGACTGATTGACCATTCCCCGAAGCCCGGTCGTCTCGCTCGCCACGGAAGGGGACTCAGATTCTTCTTGCGAGAGATCGATGGTTGCGCGAATGCCTTGCTCGGCGTTGCACTCTGCCACCGCAAGCCGCACGGGGCCGTCGCCATGGATCTGAAGGGTGACCGAGCCTTCGTACTTGAGAGAGGCACTCAGCAGTGCGCTGGCCGCGCTCATCTCACCGAGCAAGCGCAAGGGGGCGGACTCCAGCAGGGGATGGCGGTCGCGGATCTTCTTCCAGGTTTCTTGCAGCGTCACCGCCTGAATGCGGATGTTCCCCGTGGGGATCATCAGTCGTAACAGTTTGTCATCCATGCCGGTGCTTCAGCCCAACTCACCGGGCTTGACGGGCGAGAGCTCGCTCCGATAGCGAAGGCCTCGGTCGATGTAGCCCTGTGCAATTCGATCAATCATCTCGATCTCGTCGGGCCGCAATGGCCGAGTGACCTTGGCGGGGCTCCCCATGGCCATGCTCCCCGGGGGGATGACCGTTCCGGCTGTCACCAGCGCACCGGCGCCAATAATGCAGTGGTCTCCGATCTGGGCCCCGTTGAGCAGAATCGTCTGAATGCCAATGAGTACACCGTTTCCAATGGTGCAGCCGTGCACCATGGCCTGGTGCCCAATGGTGGAGCGTTCTCCGATCACCAAGGGGAAGCCGGGGTCGGCATGGAGCACAGCACCGTCTTGAATATTGGTTCCTTCACCAATACCAATGGGGTCATTGTCGCCGCGAATCACCGCGTTGAACCAGACGCTGACATCCTGCTTGAGCGAGACGTTGCCAATGACCTGTGCACCATCGGCAACGAATGCCGAAGGGTCAATACGCGGAACTAAAGAACCAAGTCGATGGATGGGCATGGGCGGCAACAAGATCGGGAATTTCCGAGACAATACCCGGAATGGCACCACACGATCTCAATGTCGACCTCCATATGCACTCTTCGGCATCGGACGGCACGCTCTCACCCGCTGAGCTGGTTGCAAGGGGCAAGGCCAATGGCCTGCAACTCATGGCACTTACCGATCACGACACCCTCGATGGGCTTGCCGAGGCCGAGGAGGCTGCGCACGACTCTGGATTGCCCTTCATCAATGGAGTGGAAATTTCGGTGAGCTGGGGGGGTATCACCCTTCACTTGGTTGGGTTGCGATTTGATCGACGCCGGACATTGATCTCCAATGCCCTCGATGAGATGCAACGTTCACGAACCGAGCGCGCCCATCGAATGGATGCCCAGCTGGTGGCCCACGGCCTGCCCAGTGTCTTTGATGAGGCGCTGAGCTATGCGGGCAATCCGAAGTTGATCGGTCGCACCCACTTTGCCCGGGCCCTGGTGGCCCGCGGCGTTTGCTCCCACATGCAGGAGGTCTTCGATCGATTCATCACGCCTGGCAAGCCAGGCTACGTCTCTCACGAGTGGGCGAGCCTCTCGGACGCAATGGGATGGATTCGGGATGCGGGCGGGGAGCCCGTGATGGCCCATCCGGGTCGATACAAACTCAATGCCACGGCCCACTGGGCCTTGATGCAGGAGTTCATGACCCTGGGCGGCCGCACCGTGGAGGTCTCCACCGGTAGCCACAATCAAGACGATACCCGGCGATACCAGCGACTCTCGGTGGACTTGGGCCTAATGGCCTCCCGTGGCAGCGATTTTCACAGCCCAACCGAGAGCCGATGCGATGTCGGCCGCGCCCCCCCGTTGCCCGACGGCACGGCCCCTGTTTGGTCTGAATGGACGGATCTGGCCCTGCTGGACTGATAGAATCGGGGCCATATGTATCCCCAACGCGTCCTGTCGGGCATGCGGCCCACGGGGGCCCTGCACTTGGGCCACTACCATGGTGTTCTAAAGAACTGGGTTCGGCTTCAGTCCGAGTACGAGTGCCTATTCTTCGTGGCGGACTGGCATGCCCTGACCACCCATTACGACAGTCCCGAGATCATCGCTGACAGCGTCTGGGAGATGGTCATCGACTGGCTGGCCGCAGGCGTTGACCCGAATCAGGCCACGCTATTTATCCAGTCGCGGGTGCCCGAGCATGCCGAGCTGCACCTTCTTCTGTCGATGTGTACCCCCCTGGGCTGGTTGGAGCGCGTACCAACTTACAAAGACCAGCAAGAGAAGCTCTCCGAGAAAGACCTCTCCACCTACGGATTCCTGGGCTACCCCTTGCTGCAATCGGCCGACATCCTCATTTACCGAGCGGGCCAGGTTCCTGTTGGCGAAGATCAGGTGCCGCACATCGAGCTCACTCGAGAGGTGGCCCGACGTTTCAATCTCCTCTATGGTCGCGAGCCCGACTTCGAGGAGAAGGCGCAGTTGGCCGCCAAGAAGCTTGGAGTGAAGCGGGCCAAACTCTTGCTTGACCTGCGGTCTCGCTTTCAGGAGCAGGGCGATGAAGAGGCGCTCGAGCAGGCCAAGGCGGTGTTGCAGGAGGCCCAAAATCTCACTGTGGACGACCGTGAGCGGCTCTTTGGTTATTTGGAGGGGGCCCGCCGACTCATTCTTGTCGAGCCTCAGGCGCTTCTTACCGAAGCCTCTCGCATGCCGGGCCTCGATGGGCAGAAGATGTCCAAGAGCTATCAAACCCCAATCTCCCTGCGCGAAGACCCGGATGCCGTGGTCAAGCGCATGCGCGCCATGCCGACCGATCCCGCCAGGGTTCGTCGAACCGACGCGGGTTCGCCCGATCGTTGCCCGGTCTGGGCATTGCACCAGGTCTACTCCTCGGATGAGACGCGCCAGTGGGCCCGCTCGGGCTGTGAGTCGGCGGGCATTGGCTGCATTGAGTGCAAGCAACCGCTGATTGATGCCGTGCTCGAGGAGCAGAAGCAGTTTCGTGAACGGGCCGAGCCCTACGAGAGGGACCTTGATTTGGTGCGCAACATCGTTGCCGATGGCTGCGAACGGGCGCGTGAGCTCGCGCGCCAGACCATGCGTGATGTAAGAGAGGCCATGGGCCTCGATTACTCTTAGACCCCACTCAGAGAACCGCCCATGTCTTCTCATTCGTCCCCCAAGCCAATCGCTGGAAGCCTTGTAGCGATTGTCACGCCCATGCATGACGATGGCCGACTCGATCTTGATGGCTTTCGTCGGCTGATCGATTGGCACATCGCAGAAGGAACCCACGGAATCGTTGCCGTGGGCACCACCGGTGAGTCCCCCACTGTAGATGTCGCCGAGCACCTCGATCTTGTTCGTGTGGCGGTTGAGCAGGCCAAAGGCAAGATTCCCGTCATTGCCGGAACCGGTGCCAACTCCACCGCAGAGGCCATTGAGTTGACCCGCGAGGCCCAGAAACTCGGCGCCGATGCCTCGCTGCAGGTGGTTCCCTACTACAACAAGCCCACCCAAGAGGGCCTCTATCAGCACTTCAAGGCCGTGGCCGAAGCGGTCGACATGCCCCACATTCTCTACAACGTACCGGGCCGCACGGTCGCAGACCTTGCCCATGAGACCACCATTCGCCTCTCGCAGATTCGGAACATTGTTGGCATCAAAGACGCCACCGGAAACCTGGAGCGCGGCCAATGGCTAATTCGAGAGGCCCCTGCGCACTTCTCGGTTTACAGTGGCGACGACCCCACCGCGCCGGCACTCATGCTCATGGGGGGCAAGGGCAATATCTCCGTGACAGCCAATGTGGCACCCCGGCTCATGGCAGAACTCTGCGAATGGGCCATGGCCGGACGCGCAAAAGAGGTTGCCCAACGCAATCGGGAGTTGTTGCCGCTCCACCGGGCCATGTTCTGCGAGGCCAATCCCATCCCAGTGAAATGGGCCCTGACCAGAATGGGTAAGATGCCTGCTGGAATTCGGCTTCCCTTGGTACCCTTGTCATCTTCCGCTCAGCCCATGGTTGAGTCGGCACTGAAATCCCTCGGACTCTGTCAATGACTCGTTTCAGAAATTATTGCCTGATTGCCCTCTCCTCGGGCGCTCTGCTCGGTTGCGGAATCATGCCGAGCAAAGACATCGACTACCAGTCCTCGCAGAAGCGCGAGACGCCGCTCGAGGTTCCCCCGGATCTCACTCGCCCCTCCAAGGACGATCGCTTCGCCATCCCCGCTTCCGGCACTGCGAGTCGTTCCGAGTTTGAGCGAGCCCAGTCAGGCCCGAAGGCGGCAATCAGTAATGCGGCGGTACTGCCTACGATTTCGGGCATGCGACTCGAGCGCATTGGCGACCAGCAGACCTTGGTGGTCAAGCAGGCTCCCGAGAACCTCTGGCCCATCCTTCGTCAATTCTGGATTGACAATGGTTTTGCTATTGCAACCGAGAACCCCGAGACAGGCGTGATGGAGACCGACTGGGCCGAGAACCGGGCCAAGATTCCCGATGACTTCCTTCGTAGAACCCTTGGAAAAGTATTTGATCGTCTCTACGACACCGGTGAGCGCGATCGTTTCCGCATGCGCTTGGAGCGTCTCAAGAATGGTGAGGTGGAGATCACCCTGGCCCATCGTGGCCTGATTGAGATCGCCAAGAGTGGCAGCAGCGCCTCGGGCACCACGTGGACGAATCGGCCCGCCGGCTGGTGGCCGCAGGGAAATCCTCGGCCGGAAGGGTCTGACCCCGTGCCAGAGTGGCTCTCGTGGGACCTCTTCCTCGGAACCTCTGCGTCGCGGCCGTACAAGAACGGATACACACCGTTCAACTGGCGTGGCACGATCGACTGGGGCACGGGTGCGTTCGGCGACATGGGCTGCCACATGCTCGATGTCCCGTTCTACGAGCTCGGCCTCGGCTCGCCCCTCTCCGCGATGTGCACGCCCGTGAAGCCCTCGAAGGACCAGTTCCCCGAGAGCGAGTCCGTGGTCATGCGGTATGCGCCGTGCAGCATGACGGTCAAGGACGGTCTCACGCTGCGGTGGTTCGACGGCGGGCAGTTCCCTGACTTCACCTCGATCGGCCTGCCGAAGGGCTGGGAAGGCGGCAAGCGGGGCGAGGAGGGCGTCA
>DAIPXU010000076.1:0-6378 GCA_036783055.1 Burkholderiaceae bacterium
AATCGGATAATCTCGACCCGACACACCTACGCCATAACCAATCTCGGTGTTCACAGAGTAGGTAATCTAGCGGTTCAAGGGGTAACACCATTGGTGCCCATAATTCAGTCGGACGTACTCGAGATCACCTGCCGGAGTGCCGTAGTCTGCTGAAACATATTGATAACGACCCTTCGAGGGGGCGATTCCCGAGTCTCTGGAATCTCTTGACCAGCCCAGTGTCAGCAGATACGCATCGGCCTGGGAACCGAAACTATTGGTAAACACCTGCCAGTTACGGGGCAGCGCGCCCGAGACCGCAGAAACCTTCGACTGTTCGTAACCAACCCCGAGAAAGATTCGATCCTCTTCGGTGTAGGGAATACCGAATCGAATCCCCGCACCGACAGACTCGATCTTGTAACGCCCAAGATTTGAAAACTCATCCGCGTTGAAGGTTCTTTGATAGAGATCTATCGAACGGCTAACGCCATCATCGGTCCAATAAGGATCGAACTGACTCACAGCCAACACTTGGTTCACCTTGCTGGTATTGACCTCGAGCGAGACATTCGTACCCGATCCAAGAAAGTTCTGCTGGCTTATGGAGCCCGAGAGGACAAGCTTGTCCGAACTCGAGAAACCAAGACCAAAGGTAAGGCTTCCCAGCGGTCTTTCCTCGACTTTGAAGTTCACATTGACCTGGTCGGATGCGCCTGCAATCGGCTCGGTCTCCACCTCAACTTGCTTGAAGTAACCAAGGCGATCGATTCGATTTCGCGAGAGACGAATGCGCTCGCTGTCGTACCAGGAGGCCTCGAACTGACGCATCTCTCTGCGTATAACCTCGTCACGTGTCTTGGCGTTGCCGCTGATATTAATTCTGCGCACGTAGACTCGACGACCCGGGTCCACCTGAAGCTGAAAGTCCACCACCTTGCTGGCGCGATTGACTCGTGGCACTGGGGACACGTTCGCAAAGGCATAGCCAAGTTCACCCAAGCGGTCGGTAATTGCCTTGGTTACCTCAAGCAATTTCTCATTCGAGAAAACCTCACCCGATTTCAAGGTGACGAGTTGCTTGAGCTTGTCCTCCTGACCCAACAAATCGCCGGTGAGTTGCAGATTGCCAAGGGTGAATCGGTCGCCCTCGTTGATCACGAGGGTAATGAATACCTGTCGCCGATCCGATGAGAGAGACACCAGGCTCGAGTCGAGCTTGAACTCCAAGAAGCCCCGGTTGAGGTAGTATGCACGAAGCGTCTCAATGTCGGCCGAGGGCTTCTGACGTGAGTATTGATCGGACTTGGTATACCAAGACATCCAGGTCCGAGTCGAGAGTTGGAACTCATCGAGGAGATCCTTCTCTTTAAAGGCCTTCGCACCAACAATTCGAATCTCGGCAATTCGAGCATCCTCGCCCTCGTCGATGGCCATAGAAATGGCCACTCGATTCCGCTCAAGGGGCGTGATGGTCGATTGAATCTGAACGTCGTATTTTCCGCGCCCAAGGTACTGGCGCTTGAGCTCCTGTTCGGCACGGTCCAGAAGCGCGCGATCAAAAATCCGGGCTTCAGCAAGGCCGGTATCTGCAAGTGCCTTCTTCAAGACCTCTTGATCGAATTCCTTGGCACCACGAATCTCGATTGCTCCAATTGCAGGCCGCTCCTCGACAATCACCACCAGGACATCTCGGTCGAGTTCGACCCGAACATCCTTGAAAAAACCGGTGGCAAAGAGGCTGCGAACCGACTCGGTGACCACCTGCTCACTGACGCGGTCTCCGACCCGTATGGGTAGGTACGAAAAGATGGTTCCGGGCTCGATTCGCTGGAGGCCCTCAACCCGAACGTCGCGAACGACAATTCCCTCGCCCGGAAGCGCCGCAGGCCTGGCCTCGGAACCGGGGGTGGGCTTGGCATCTGAGGCGGCCGGCGCACTGGGCATTCTCACCTGCGCGGACACGGGGGCCACATTGCCAGCGAGAAACGCCAAGGCGATCAAACCTATGGGGGCCTGCTGCACAACCGGTTTTATCTTCAAGCTATGGACCAAAGAATCGAGTGAAATCGTTGAATAACGCCAGGCCCGTGAGGCCCAACACCATGGCCAACCCTACTCTCTGGCCCGCCTGTTGGATGCGATCGGACAGCGGCCGACCACGAACAAACTCCACGCAATAATACAGGAGGTGTCCGCCATCGAGCATCGGGATCGGCAATAGATTGAGCACCCCAATGCTCACACTGACCAATGCCAGGAAGCTCAGAAAGGCAGTCCAACCAATCGATGCCGACTGGCCCGCGGCCTCTGCAATGGCCACGGGTCCGTTGAGTTGGCGCCAAGAGAGTTCCCCGGTCACCATGCGATACAGCGCCTGAATGGATAACAAGGAAATCTCGTATGTGCGAGTGACCGCGCGAGCCACCGACTCCATGGCGGAGGCGTCCTGACGCACAAATCGCGGCTGGACCCCAACGCCCATCCCGATGATGTACTGACCGCTTGGTCCAATCACAGGACTGATGGTCACACGGCGCTCGGATGCGGGGCGCTCCTCTCCGGGCGAGCCCGCAATGGTGTCGACCAAGAGCAGTTCAACGGGTGCGCCCCCTGAGTTGCGAACATGTGCAACCAAGTCTTGCGGCCGAAGCACCGACTGGCCCGCGGCGCTGCGCACCACCATGCCCTCGGCAAGACCCGCCTTGGCTGCTGGGCCGTCGGGCTGCACGCCCGTGACTCGGACACCAAATGACCGAGGCGAGAGACCAAGTGCGGCCATTCGCTGATCCGGTGAGGCGATACCCTCGGACCCATTTGCAAACACCAGAGGAACGTTGCGCGTTGAGCCGCTCGGGTCGATAACAGTCAGCGTGACCGGTTCCGAGGGCGCTGCGATCAGTTGACGAAAGACCTGCCAGCGAATCTCGTTGAAGCTCTGCACCGATCGGCCTGCAACCTCGGCAATCCGGTCGCCCTCGCGGAGTCCGGATTGGCCGGCAACTGACTCCACTGCGGGTGCGGCCAACTCGGTGGCGGGCTCCCAACGATCGGTCTGGGCCAGTGCCCAAAAGGCAAAGAATGCAAAAACAAAGTTCGCAAGAGGCCCGGCCGAGACGATCCATGCCCTCTGGGCAAGCGACTTGCTATGAAATGAATCCGTCTCGCCAAAAAAGGCACCCGACTGGGGCTCCTCGGGTGCACTTGTGTCCCACATCTTCACGTAGCCCCCGAGTGGCAAAGCACAGACGGCCCATTCACAACCCCGGCGATCGGCACGTGAGAAAAGAACAGGGCCAAACCCGATCGAGAACCGAACAACCCCAACCCCCACCGAGCGGGCCGCAAGGTAATGGCCCATCTCGTGAACAAACACCAGCAATGCAATCGCAAAGAGGAAAGAGAGAATGGTCATGATTGCTCGTTCATTGAAATCCAATGATTGGTCATCGTGCGTGCCTCGCGATCGATCTGTATCACGTCATCCAGTGAACCCGGCTCCGGAAATCGCCCCTCAAGGGCATCGAGCACAGCCTCGCCGCCATCCTGAATCTGGCCAAAACAGATGCGCCCCTCCAGGAATGCGTCAACGGCCTGCTCATTGGCGGCATTGAAGATATTACTCGCGGCCTGACCCGACTCAAGGCAGCCTGCCGCAAGACGCAGCGCGGGGAAGCGAATGGGGTCTGGCGGCTCAAATCGAAGGCTGCCCACTGTGGCCCAGTCCAAGTAGCTCGGGCCGCGCTCAATTCGGTCGGGCCAGGCCAGTGCGTTGGCGAGGGGCGTGCGCATGTCGGGGGGGCCGAGTTGCGCAATCGTCGAGGCATCCGCAAACTCCACCATCGAGTGAACAATGCTCTCGGGGTGGACCACAATCTGGATCTCTTGCGGGGGCAGAGCGAAAAGCCAATGGGCCTCAATCCACTCCAACCCCTTGTTGGCCATGGTGGCCGAGTCCACGGTGATCTTCTTGCCCATCGTCCAATTGGGGTGCTTGAGCGCCTGGGCCACAGTGGCCGATCGAATCGACTCCAGGGGCCACTCCCGAAAAGGGCCCCCAGAGGCTGTGAGCAAGACCCGTCGAACATGCTCGGGCCGATTAAAGCAGCGGTATTGCGAACCGAGGGCCTGGAAGATGGCGTTGTGCTCGCTGTCGATGGGGAGAATTGTCGCGCCCGAATGAACAGCGGTGTCCACGAGTAGACTCCCGGCGCAGACCATTGCCTCTTTGTTGGCAAGCAGCACCCGCTTGCCGGAGCGCGCTGCCGCGAGCACAGAAGGCAGCCCAGCAACACCCACGATTCCCGCAACCACAGTGTCGACATCGCTGAGCTGGGCGAGCTCCTCAAGACCGGCTGCACCCGAGACGATAAAGATCTCTTTGTGCAGGCGGGTACCGAGATACTTGCGAAACGCCTCGGCCGCTGCGGAATCGGCCAGACAAACGACCTTTGGATGGAACTCCTCGACGAGTTTAAGGAGTCCCTCGGCATCCCGATTCGCTGAAAGGGCAATGACTCGAAAACGCTCGGGATGGCGACGCACAATATCGAGCGTGCTCGAGCCGATGGAACCCGTGGCACCAAGGATTGCGAGTCTCTGTGGACGATCAGCGGGCTTTCTCAGACTCAACTCCTACCCATCGAGGCTGCAAAGAAAACGACAGAAAATGGAACCACCGCCAAGAGCGCATCCACCCGATCGAAGACCCCACCATGCCCCGGTAGGATCCACCCGGAGTCCTTCACGTTGGCCTGCCGCTTCAAAAGGGATTGGTGCAGGTCTGCGACCACAGAGATACCGGTAACCACAACGGTCGCCACCAAGAGATACACCAAACCCGCTTGGTCAAGCAGGAAGGCGGCCCAACTGGCATCCCAGTAGATACCAGAGACCCATGCATAGATAAGATTTCCAAGCATCGCGCCCCCTACGCCCGCCCAAGTCTTCCCAGGACTAACACGCGGCGCGAGCTTCGCACCGCCAATGAGTCGACCACTGAAGTAGGCAGCGGTGTCAGCGATCCAGACCAAGAGGAGCACGGAGAGCAAGAAACCCAACCCCTCCAGCCGAGCGAGCCAGATCGCAAGAAAACAAGCCACGCAAAACAATAGCGCGTAGAAGAGGCCCATCCACCCGCGTGGTGAACCGACCCGCCACATAGAGACGCCCATCAAGAGCAACCAAACGAGACAGGCCGGAAGGAGCAGCCATGCGGCGAAGTCCCAGGGGTTGAGAAATGGGTCCAACAGGATCGGCAACAGCAGCGCCAGCAAAAAGAGGGGTGCGGCCCATCGGGGCCCGGCCGGGAGATTGAGCAGATCTGCCCACTCCTTAAGAGTCCAGGCAAGTGCGACCAATATCGCCAGCATGAACCAGGTGGGACTCAGCCACAGGCCTGCTGGAAGCCAGAAGCCAAGTAGGATTGCAGCGGTTATGACCCGGAGTCGCATGCTGGCTCAGAAGCCAGTTGCGCCGAGGTACGGCCGAATCGGCGCTCCCGACGGGCATAGGACTCAATGGCACGGTCGAGGGCCTGGGCATCGAAATCGGGCCACAGCGTATCGGTGAAGTAAAACTCTGTGTATGCCAGTTGCCACAACAGGAAGTTGCTCACGCGCTCCTCGCCGCCGGTGCGAATAAATAGATCGGGCTCGGGGAGGTCTGCCAGACAGAGTTCCCGTGCGAGCGCCTCCTCGGGAATGGGTCTTGATGCTGCTGCGAGCTCGGGTTGGGCATCGAGCATGCGGCGAACCGCTTGAAGAATGTCCCATCTACCTCCGTAGTTGACCGCTACGGTGAGAGTGAACCGACTGTTTCCCGCAGTCTGTCGCTGCGACTCTTCGATGGCTGCCTGGAGCTTCTGCGAAAAGGCAGATAGATCGCCAACCACTCGCAACTGCACGCCATTTGCATTAAGGGCTTTGACCTCTCGCTGGAGCACCATGAGGAAGAGGCCCATAAGGTAACTCACCTCTTCTTCAGGCCGGCGCCAATTCTCAGAGCTGAACGCAAAGACCGTCAGCGCAGAGACGCCTCGCTTCATGCAGGCCTCGACGGCACCCCTCAGTGCCGCCACGCCGCGCTCGTGGCCCGCCATGCGGGGCAGGTGGCGTTGCGTGGCCCATCGTCCATTGCCATCCATGATCACTGCGATGTGCCTCGGAACCGAGGAGACCTCGGGCACAACCAGTGTGGAACTCTCGGGAGGACTGGCCATGCTTAGACAGTCATGATCTCTGACTCTTTTTGAGTCAGGGCCTTGTCAATGTCCGCAACGAATCGGTCGGTGAGCTTTTGAATGTCTTCTTGGGCGCGCCGCTCGTCGTCCTCCGAAATAAGCTTGTCTTTCACCAATTTCTTGAGTTGCTCATTGGCATCACGACGAATGTTGCGAAC
>DAIPXU010000077.1:0-6372 GCA_036783055.1 Burkholderiaceae bacterium
AAGTGCGCCAGCTCAGCGGCCGCGATATTCAGACCTTTGAGCAGCTGCCGCACTTTCTCATCCAGAACCCACAACACGACGCAGCAGTTTGTGAGATCGTGAAGGCATCCGGTTACCTCGATTTCTGGAAGGAGGACGTCCTGCGCAATCGTTGTCGTTACGACGCCGTGGAGTTCCTGATGCGCCCTGTGCCGTCCGGCGAACGAGAGCGCATTGCGCGGCGCGAACTGACCGCTGCTGAGCAGCAGCTTCAGCAGCCACTTCTCGATATGTCGCCCACTGCGCAAATCAAGGACTCGCTCAAACTCGGCAACGCGGTTCTTCGGCACATCAAAGGGGTCAATGAACTGCACAAGCAGCAGGTCGAACAGGCGGGCTTTGCGGTACTGAAGGCCCCTGACATTCCATCCATCCTCGTCGAGACCGCATTTATTAGTAATCCCGAAGAGGAAAAGCGGCTTCGCGACATGCGCTACCAACAAGAGATGGCCCGCGCCCTTCGCCGCGGAATCGTTCAGTACCTGGAGCAGAACCCGCCGCTCTCCAAGTCACGGCTGATGTGACCATGGCGGGAATCGCCCTACTGCCCGATGCGCTGATCAGCCAGATTGCAGCTGGCGAAGTCATTGAGAGGCCCGCATCGGTCGTCAAAGAGTTGCTCGAAAACGCAATCGATGCCGGGGCCCGCAGCATCTCAGTGTCTCTCGAAGAGGGGGGTGTTCGTCGAATCCGCATCGCCGACGATGGCCATGGCATTGATGAAGGCGACTTGGCGCTCGCCGTGATGCGACACGCCACCAGCAAGATTCGAAGTCTGCAAGACCTTCAAGCAGTGCGGACCCATGGCTTTCGGGGAGAGGCCCTGGCGGCCATTGCCTCGGTTGCGCACATGGAGGTCACGAGCAGAACCGCTTCGGCCCCCCATGGGAAGAGCATTGCCAACCACGGCGGCGCTTGGCAGGAACGCCCCGCAGCGGCTTCCACCGGCACCACCGTGGATATTCAGAGCCTCTTTCACAGTGTGCCCGCAAGGCGCCGATTTCTAAAAACGGCGGCCACCGAGTTCTCACATGCCAGAGAGGCCTTTGTTCGTCAGGCAATGATTCATCCGGAGGTGGCCTGGCAGCTGAGCCACAACGAGAAAATGGTGATGCGGCTTCCCCCCACTGAACCTGCACTGCGGGTGGCCGAATGCCTAGGCCTGGACGCCCGAGCCCTCAAGATCATCGAGGAAGAGCGCGGACCGCTTCGCATTCGGGCCTGGCTGCAGTTGCCAACGCTGGCCGATGGAAAGGCCGAGCATCAGTATCTCTATGTGAATGGGCGGCATGTGCGCGACCGACTCATGCTCCATGCCCTTCGGTCGGCATACGCCGATGTCTTGCATGGCCAGCGGCAAGCGCGACTCGTTCTACAGATCGATCTCGACCCCGAGCTGGTGGATGTCAATGTTCATCCAGCCAAATCGGAGGTGCGTTTCCGAGACAGCCAGGCGGTTTATCAAAGCATTCTCAGTGCCGTGCGGACCGCATTGGCCCAGCCCGTGGCTGCGGCCGCAGGTGCATCCATTGCGACCCCGCTGGGTTCAATAGGCGATGGTGCGGTGACCAATCGCCTCACCTATGGGCACAGCCTTCCACTCTCGCCACAATTTTTTCAAAGCGAGCCCAATCGATCATGGATCAGCGGAACGATGCCCCCAGACCAGCAAGGACATCAGGCGCTTGGCGCGGAGTCGCCCTCGACTCCTGCACCTCTGGGCCCACCGCTGGGCTTTGCCATTGCCCAACTGCACGGAATTTTCATTCTTGCGCAGAACAGCCACGGTCTGGTCATTGTCGATATGCATGCCGCCCACGAACGAATTGTCTACGAGCGACTCAAGGCACAAACAACCACCGAGACGCAGGGGTTGCTCGAACCGCTTGCCCTGCTTGCGAGTCCGCTCGAGACCGAGACCGCACAACTGCATGCCGAGCTTCTCAAGGAGATCGGCTTTGATGTGGCGCCTTTGTCCGCGGACCATCTTGTGGTGAGGGCCATCCCTGCCCTTTTGGCCAAGGCCCCGATCGAGCCCTTGGTTCGAGAAACACTTGCGGAGTTGGCCCAGCATGGGCAGGTCCAATCGGTAACGGAACAACGCGACGCCATCCTCGCCACCATGGCCTGCCACGGGGCGGTTCGTGCCAACCGCACACTCTCCATTCCCGAGATGAACCAGCTACTCAGAGACATCGAGGCCACCGACCGATCCGACCAATGCAACCATGGTCGCCCCACCTGGGTCCAGATTGGCCACAAGGAATTGGATCGGCTCTTCATGCGAGGGCAGTAAACGCTTGAGCCACTTGCAAAGCAGCATCCCCAGCAGCACGCTCTGCATCATCGGGCCAACCGCCAGCGGGAAGTCGGGTCTGGCCCAGGCCCTGGCCGAGTCCGGTCGCGCAGGCCCCTGTGAAATCATCAGTATGGATTCGGCCTTGGTCTATCGTGGCCTCGACATCGGAACGGCCAAGCCCAGTCCCGATGATCGGGCTCGGGTGCCGCACCACCTCATCGACCTCTGCAACCCGGAAGACCGCTACTCAGTGGCCGCCTTCCTTCGTGACTGCAACGCGGCACTCGAGGCGATTCACTCCAGAGGCAAGAGGGCCATCGTGGTTGGCGGCACCATGCTCTATTTCAAAGCGTTGCGGCATGGCATTGATGAGATCCCTTCGACCAACGAGGAGATCCGACTGGAAGTGGCCGAACAGGCCAGGCAGCACGGATGGCCAGCGATGCACGAGCGACTCATGGCGATTGATCCAGTGACTGCCGCCCGCCTGGCCCCCAATGATGCCCAGCGGATCTCCAGGGCCCTTGAAGTCCATCGGGCCACCGGGCAATCATTGAGCCAATGGATCGCGCAGAGCCAATCCCACGGGTTGGCAGTGGGCGCCCGAGAGATGAAGACCTTCCCAGTGGTTTCCTTGGAGCCTGGCGATCGCGCGTTACTGCACCAAGCCATCGAGGGCCGCCTGCGGGAGATGGTGACAAAGGGACTTCTCTCTGAAGTTCGATCCCTCAAGGCCCGAGCCGGACTCACGGCAGCGCATCCCAGCATGCGGGCGGTGGGATATCGACAGGCATGGTCACACCTGGATCAGCAGAGTGGCTTTGAGAGCGAAACCGAATTTTTTCAGCGGGCACTTGAGGCCACCCGGCAACTTGCAAAACGCCAGATCACCTGGCAGCGAAGCTTTGGGGGGCTCGAGCGAATCGACCCCCAGACCACGACACTCGATCAGATGATGACCGTCTGCGCCTCGCTCTTGGATCGCAGCTGAACCTCTCCGATTCGGAAGACCAGCTCGCCAGCAGCGGTAAGGGTTGCCGCCACCGGCTCGGCCTCGGCGGCCGGAACAATGACCACCATGCCAATGCCGCAGTTGAAGACACGGTGCATCTCCGCGGAATCGATCTGACCCTCGGTCTGTATCCATTGCATGAGGGCAGGCATAGGCCAAGCAGCCCCCTCCAACCGCACCATGAGTCCTTCGGGCAGAACACGTGGCACATTGCCCACCAGGCCACCGCCCGTAATGTGGGCCAGTCCATGAATTGCATTGCCATGCGTGGCGAGCGCCTCAAGAACCGACTTCACATAAATTCGGGTGGGCCGCATCACCAGTTCATCGAGTCCCATCACCTTATCGGAGCCGGGTGCGACGGGGAGTTGCACGGAGGAGAGGGCCTGGCGAGAAATGTCTCCGAATCGACGCTCTAAGACCTTGCGCACCAATGAGTAGCCATTGCTGTGGAAACCGCTCGATGCCAGGCCCAAGACCACATCACCTTGACTGACACCGCTCGTATCCAGGATCTTGCTCCGCTCGACCACGCCCACGGCAAAGCCCGCCAAATCATACTCACCAACGGGATACATACCGGGCATCTCTGCGGTCTCACCGCCAATGAGTGCGCATCCGGCCTGCTCGCAGCCCACGGCAATTCCACCGACCACCTCGGCTGCGGTTTCCACTGCGAGTCGACCGCAGGCAAAGTAATCCAGGAAGAACAAAGGTTCGGCCCCCTGCACCAAGATGTCGTTGACACTCATGGCCACCAAATCGACCCCTACTGTGTCGTGTCGATCGAGCGCAAAAGCAAGCTTGAGTTTGGTGCCCACACCATCGGTTCCCGAGACCAATACAGGGTCCTTGTACTTCGTGGGCAGCCCACACAGGGCCCCAAACCCGCCAATCCCAGCAAGTACCTCGGGCCGCATGGTCCGCTTGGCCAGTGGCTTGATGCGGTCGACAAGGGCATCTCCAGCATCGATATCGACACCTGCTTCGCGATAGGTCAGGGGGGGTGATTTGGTATTCATGAGAGAGGCCCGGAAAATGCCATTTTATGGGACAAACCCCCGCCTCCTCCCCTTCATCACCCCCTTCGCCCATCTCACCGATCGAGCAATTGGCGTTGGGTCTTCTGCAACCGGCCGAGCCCAGCTTGCAGGCCGGGGTCGTCGGACGCAACTCAGCCGCCTTGGCGGCATTGGGCCAGACGCTTGAATCGCCGACCGCCAAGGGCCTTCTGCTGTGGGGTGCCCCGGGCAGTGGAAAAACATACTGGCTAAAAGCATGGGCCGCACAGCGCGAAGGCATCCGCTACGTCCGCATGGGCCAATCGAGCGTGGAGGGATCATCTCTTGCGCTGGCCGGCCTGATTGATGAGCCGCTCTGGCTGGTCGACGATGTACAACTCTGCAGCCCGGACGAGCAGGCATGGCTCTTTGGTGCATACAACCGGGCCATGGCAGCCGGGCGTTGCATCGTGATGGCGGCCGATCGCCCGCCCCTGCGACTCGCTCTCCGAGAGGATGTGCGTACTCGACTGGGCCAATGCCTTGTCTTTGAATTGCACGAACTTACCGACGCAGAGATGCTCACTGCGCTTCGGCAACGGGCCAGCGCCTTGGGGTGGATCTCTGGCCCCAGCCAGACCGACTACGATCGCCTGTTTCGGTACCTACTCAATCACCAGTCGCGCAACCTCTCTCTGCTCACCGCCATTCTGGATGCCGTGGATCGTTATGCACTCTCTATGCAGCGGCCCGTGTCCTTGCCGATGCTGCGCACCGTCTTCTCGCAGTTCGAGCAGTAGCCCCAAACCATTCGCCCCCATCCATTCACACCATGCCCACCAACCCCAGACAGATAGCTCTTTTTGATCTCGACAACACCCTCATTGAAATGGACAGCGATGTCGCGTGGGCCCAGTATCTGGTGGAGATGGGAGTGGTCGACCGCGACTGGTACAGCCGACGCAATGACGAGTTCTACGCGCAATACAAGGCAGGCACTCTGAATATCTTTGAGTTTCTGGAGTTCCAACTCAAGCCCCTGGCTACACACTCACCTACGCAATTGCATGACTGGCGTGCGACCCTAATTGCCGAGCGCATTGCACCGAAGATCTCGAAATCGGCCCGCGATCTTGTGGAGTCGCATCGCGCCGCTGGGGACTTAATGGCCATCGTGACGGCCACCAATCGCTTCATCACCGCCCCGATTGCCGAGCTCTTTGGAATCGAGAATCTCATCGCCACCGAGTTAGAGGAGAAGGACGGCCGCTTCACCGGAAGACCACAGGGGGTGCCGAGTTTTCGCGAGGGAAAAGTCACACGGGTGGCCCAGTGGTTGGCGCAACGCGGCACCGCGCTCGAGGCCTTCGAGCGCTCCTACTTCTATAGCGACTCTCTCAACGATCTGCCGTTGATGTCCCGGGTCACCCACCCGGTGGCGGTCAATCCAGATCCCTCACTACTTGCCCATGCCAAAGCACAGAACTGGCCTGTGATCCTGATAACCTCTCAAGCGTGATCAAGAAACTTCTTCGTTCGCTGGCCCGGCTCGCCCCAGGCCACAAGGCGGGCCATGGCCGTGCCCTCAAGCATGACCCCAGTATTCACAAGGGCAGTCGCGTGGGCATCGACCGACGCATGGTCTCGAGTGCAGCGGTTCGCACCATTGAAGGCCTTCAGCATGCGGGATTCAAGGCCTTCGTGGTCGGCGGCGGTGTGCGCGACCTCATGCTGGGGTTGCGCCCAAAAGACTTTGATGTCGCCACCGACGCCACGCCCGAGGAGGTGCAACGGATCTTTAGGCGAGCCCGACTCATCGGACGGCGATTCCGCATCGTGCATGTCATGTTCGGACCAGAAACCATAGAGGTCTCGACATTTCGCGCTTTGGCCCACGAGAGCCAAGAGACCGATGCCCATGGACGTGTTCTTCGGGACAACACATTCGGCGAGCAGCACGAGGACGCGAGCCGCAGAGGCTTCACGATCAATGCACTGTATTACGACCCGCTCTCCGATAC
>DAIPXU010000078.1:0-6206 GCA_036783055.1 Burkholderiaceae bacterium
AAGGCATCGGCCATCCAGCTCTCAATTCCACTCGCCTTGGACGTTCCCGTCGCACGCAGCGCAGTCGCGCGTGAAGCATCGAGAGGTTTGGGCGTTGACTGAATATCTACCGCCCCCCCAAGGGAATTCCCTTTGAGGGAGAGCGAGAGCAGGGATTGCCCCGAAAACTCGATGACGCCAGAGAGCCTCTGGAAGTCCGGAATGCCTCCCTCGAGCGAGAGATCACTGCCGATCATTTCAAGCCTTCCAAGAACCTGGGTCTCATCGGTCTTGTTGAGGTCAATGGCCAAGTCGAGATCAAGCCTCGCAGGCCCTGCTCCACTTGCCGAAAGCAGCAGGCCACCCAACTCATTTCGGAGGGGCGTGGCGCGAAAGCTCTCAATGATTCCGCCGAGATCCGAGTCAAATTGGCCTCGCATCTTCAGAATGGGGTGCGGATCGAGTACGTCGGCAATCTCACCGGTGACTCTAACGAGCGGATTGACTCCAATGCGAGACTGCTCGCTCTGAAGGGAGAGCCGGGCCTTCTCAAAACGCAACTCGAGATCTTTGGCATTGAGAAGCGGCCAGTTGCGCCCGAACTCAAGGTCCAAATCTTCAAAGCGCATCTTTGCCGAGAACTGACCCCCCGATTCCCCGCGAAATGGGAACTCAGCAAGAGGGCCGTTGATCTGAAATTCACCCACCAAGGGTCGGCCATCCCGGGGCGCTCGGGCGATCCAGTCTCGGGTGTGGATGCCAACGACCCGAGGCATCCAACCCGATAACTGCTCGGGCAATACATCCCGGATCGACCCCTGGGCACGCATGTCACCCAGGCCCTGGCCCTCATAGCGCCAGTGACCGGATGTGGCAATGGCATGACCCGAGCCCTGCGCACTCAAGCGGTTGAAGTCCACGGCCAAGGCCTTCAGCAACACTGGATGGGTCGGTGACGACTCGAGCTCCAATCCTGCCCAAACCAGATCACCCTGCACACGGCCGAGTGCCATTGGGTCGGTGCGATGAAACCACTTTGACTCAAGCACCAGCGATTCGCTATCGAGCTTGAGTTCGCCTGAGCGGCCCTTCCAATCGAGCCTCGCCGAGAGACCCGATAGCCTCTGCCCCCCGTGAAACTGCCAAGCCACGGACTCCTACTGGGCCGTTAGTTCAAGTCTGTTCAAGATGGCGTGCGACTCTGTGCTCACCAATGCGTCGAGTCCGCGCGGCCAGCGCAAGACCAGGCGTGAGAGCCGCCCGCTCGGGTCGGGGTCGGGCATGACCAATCCCAAGAGGCCACGAAGTTGGTCCAAGGGCAGTGAAGGGATCTCTAGCTCGGATCCGGTGAGGCCAGCCCGAAAACGCAGAGCACCCAAATCGACTTTTCCCACCGAGTCTCTCACCGAAACATTGGGCTCCGTTACCCGCCAGTCGAGCGTGAGCGCATCGAGTGAGAGCGGGCCCTGGTGCGAGAGCCAATCAAGCGCCTTCGGAGCGGTAGATGTATCGGACTGGGTCGCAAATCCGGCCAAGAGCCATGACCTCTCCTGTTTCTCAAGGACCAGGGAGACAGTCTGCACATGGAGCTTTGAAAAAACCGGCATTTCAAACCAGAGCGAGAGAAGACTGCGCACGCCGAAAACAGCGGAGACGTCTCTGAGGCTGGCGAGCGACTGGCCCTCGCTGTCTTGCCATTCGACTCTTGCGATCTCAACCGACGGAGAGAACCAGTTTGACCAACCCACACTGACTCCATCGACCACGAGTTGTCGGCCGGGGGCCGAGACATTCTCTGCAACCCACTGCGCCCGGGCCTGCGGGTCGGTGAGAACTGCAGCGATATTGGGCCAAACCAAAAACTTGAAGACAAGGCTCAGACTGAGTAGCAGCATCGCACCAAGCAGGACGAGCACCACCAGTGCCCGGCGCCAATAGCGAATTACTAGCTCCACAACGGCGCGCGGAGCAGGGGTCGTCGTATCGCTCGCTGCCATGGTCAAATTCTGTCATAGCGAATCACAATTGCGGCAATGACCAGCGAAAACAGTCCCCTTCAAGACCACGCGCTTTATCGGCATGCAGCCGAGGTGTCGCCCCTTATCGCGAGAATCCTTCCAGTCCTCGCTGCGCGTGGGTGTCTCATTGACCCCGGGTGGGCACTGACCGACGAGCGAATCGCTGCCCATCTGGCAGTGCACTGGCCTGACTTGAGTGCCCGCACCCCCATTCCAATCGAGGAGGCCGCTCGGGGGTTGCGGCAGTTTCGCAACAGCATCATGGCCAGCATCATCGCCAGAGACCTCTCGGGTGCAGCGGATCTTGACGAGAACCTCCTGTCGATCAGCAGCCTTGCCTGCCATGCGGTGAATACTGCCTATTCCATCGCGGCGCGGGGCCTCGCGGAGCGTTACGGGGCACCGGTTGACGAAAAGGGCAGGCCCATCGACCTGATGGTGGTGGGAATGGGGAAGTTGGGAGGCAATGAGCTAAACGCCTCCTCCGACATTGACTTGATTTATCTGGTCGCTGAAGCGGGACAAACCACAGGCCTCACAGACGGCTCCGGTGTCATCGACAGTTTTAGCTTTTTTGAGCGTTGCTCTCGACGTATTTCACAGTTGCTGAGCGAACCCACTGCGGATGGTTTTGTCTTTCGAATCGACCTGCGGCTTCGCCCGAATGGCGAGTCGGGTCCCATCATCTGCAGCCTGCCAATGCTCGAGGAATACTTGATGGTTCAGGGTCGTGAGTGGGAGCGGTATGCCTGGATCAAGGCGAGAGTGATTAACGGCGCTGTTTTGAGTGATCCCGCCGACTTTGAGAGGCATTGTCAGGCCCTGGAGGAGATCCGGCGGCCCTTTGTCTACCGACGCTACCTTGATTACAACGCCCTGGGCGCCCTTCGCGAGTTGCACGGACAGATTCGCGAGGAGGCGGACCGACGAAGCGGCCATCGAGAGTCTCGAATGGCAGGTGACCACGAGACCATCGACGTCAAATTGGGGCGGGGCGGTATTCGAGAAATTGAATTCATCGCACAATTGTTCCAGCTCATTCGAGGGGGGAAGGACGCATCGCTGCGATCCCCGAGCACGCGAGAGACGCTACAGGTCCTTGGGAGGCAGGGTCGCCTCAGTCCAGAGGAGACCTCTTTGCTGCTTGAGGCCTACCGCTTCTGGCGTCGAGTCGAACATCGTCTTCAGTACAAGGATGACGCGCAGACACATGTCCTCCCCGGAACAGCATCGGCCTATGACTACATGGTGTTGGCATCTGGGCTGAGAGACATCCAGACCTTGATCAATGAGATTGAGCGCAATCGCCAGGTGGTCAGCGAACTCTTTGATCGATTGTTTCGGAGAGATGAATCCAATGAGGTCGCAGAGCAGGATAAGGGTGAGGAGGACCGAGGCCGGCCTCGGGATCGAGAGGGTCGACTGGGCCGCCTCTATGAGCACATCCGCCTGCGAGCGCAATCCTCACAAGATCCTCAATTGGTGGAGGGCCGACTCCGCGGCCTGCTTGATGCAATCTCACGAAGGGATTCCTACCTCGCACTTTTAGACGAATACCCAGAGGCCCTTACACGTGTGGCCCGTCTTGTCGAGGCCTCTTCTTGGGCATCGGATTATCTTCGCCGACATCCCATCGTGCTCGATGAGCTTCTCGATCATCGAACGCTCATGGATCCGCCTGATTTGGCTCTTTTTTCATCGAATCTGCAGGCAGCCATCGCGCAGGCAGTTCAAAACGATGAGCCCGATGTCGAGCGACAGATGGATGCGCTGCGCGAGGCGCACCATGCGCAGCTCTTCCGGCTACTGGTGCAAGACCTTGAGGGCCGTTGGTCCGTCGAGCACCTCTCTGACCAGTTGTCCGCTCTGGCCGACCGAATCATCACTGCGACGCTCGATGCAGCATGGCGTGCGACCCCCAAACGGCATCGAGAAACACCAAAATTTGCGGTCATTGCATATGGCAAGCTCGGTGGGAAAGAGCTTGGATATGCCTCTGACCTCGATCTAATTTTTATTCATGACGACGAAGATGAACGGGCGCAGGAGCGATATGCACGACTCGCCCAGAGGATCAACGTCTGGTTAAGTACGACCACCTCAGCCGGGAGCCTTTTCGAGATCGCCCTTCGGCTTCGCCCCAATGGCAACGCGGGTTTGTTGGTCACCGATTTACAAGGCTTTATTGATTACCAAGAGAACCGCGCCTGGATCTGGGAGCATCAGGCGCTCACCCGGGCCCGCTTCTGTGCTGGCGATAACCTGATTGGACAAGCGTTTGAGTCAGAGCGACACAGAATCCTCCGGCTTCGAAGAGACCGGGTCGCACTGCTTGAGGAGATTCTGGCTATGCGGAAAAAAATGCACGAGGGACACCCCAATCCATCGGACCTCTTCGATCTCAAGCATGATCCCGGTGGTATGGTGGACATTGAGTTTATGGTCCAGGCCCTGGTCTTGGGGCACGCCCACAACTTCCCCGAGCTTACTCAGAACCTGGGCAATATTGCCCTGCTCGGCATGGCCGCGCAGCGAGATCTCATCCCCCAGCCGCTCGCAGAGGCCACGGCCGATGCCTACCGTGTTTTTCGGCAACACCAACACCGCATCCGGCTATCGGGGGCCGCCTCGGCAAGGGTTCCGTCCGAAGACTTGGCCAGCGAGCGCGGAGCAGTTCGCCAACTCTGGGCGACGGTCTTTCAGGATGCCCCGTCGACGATTCGGCCCCTGTCTGAGATTCGTCTTCGCACTGGGTAGAATCTGCGTTTGCAAGAAAAATTAAAGGAGTCGACGCCATGTCAATGGCTGATCGGGACGGTTGGATATGGATGGATGGCAAGCTCATTGACTGGCGCGACGCCAAGGTCCATGTGCTCACCCACACCTTGCACTACGGAATGGGGGTCTTTGAGGGTGTGCGCTGCTACGAGACGCCACAGGGCAGCGCTATATTTCGCCTCAAAGAGCACACCGAGCGATTTTTGAACTCGGCCAAGATTTTTCAGATGAAGATCAAGTTTGAGGCCGAGGTGCTGGAAGAGGCGCAAAAGGAGGTGGTCCGCGCCAACAAGCTCAAATCCTGTTATCTCAGGCCCATCGCATGGATTGGCTCCGAGCGCATGGGGTTGGCTGCAGTCGACAACTCCATCCATGTGGCCATTGCCGCATGGCCCTGGGGGGCCTACCTCGGCGAAGACGGAATCAACAAAGGTATTCGAGTCAAAACTTCGTCCTTCAGTCGCCACCATGTGAATGTCTCCCTGGTTCGTGCCAAGGCCTGCGGTTATTACATCAACTCGATTCTTGCCCATCAGGAAGTCGCGGTCCACGGCTACGACGAGGCCCTCTTGCTCGATACCGATGGATACGCCTCCGAAGGTTCGGGTGAAAATCTGTTTGTCATCAAGAAGGGCAAGGTCTACACCCCCGATCTGGCCTCTTGCCTTGACGGAATCACCCGAAACGCGGTCATTCAGATTGCCCAGGACCTTGGCTACGAGGTCATTGAGAAGCGAATCACGCGGGACGAGATCTATTGCGCCGATGAGGCATTTTTCACTGGCACCGCCGCCGAGGTGCCGCCCATTCGAGAACTTGATGACCGGGTCATCGGCAGTGGTGGTCGTGGGCCCATCACGCAGGCAATCCAGAGTACATATTTCGATGCAGTGGGCGGAAAGGCCCAGCAATACGCCGATTGGCTGGCCCACATTTGAGCCAAGGAGAAACCGCTATGGTCCCTCCGGAGAACGTGCCCGTCCTGCTGAGCGAGAGCGACTTACCGGCCGCTTGCCCCAATCCAGGTATGCCACTTTGGAGTGCCCACCCCAAGGTCTACCTTGAGTTCAAGCAGGGCCTGGCCCAATGCCCCTATTGCGGGACCCAATACAAGCTGCCCAGTGGGGCGACCTCAAACCACTGAACCCTCCCGCTTGAAAGAGCAAATACTCACGCTGTCTTGCCCCGATCAGAAGGGATTGGTTTTTCGTGTCAGCGAATTTTTGTTCGAACAAGGCTGCAATATTCTCGACTCGGCCCAATACGGCGACGAGCAGGCCGGCCGATTTTTTATGCGTCTTCACTTTTCAACACCAGACTCGTCTACTTTTTTTGAATCCGAGTTCGAGCGACTTGCACGACCCCTGAAAATGGAATGGTCACTCTTTGATGCGGCAGCAAAGACCCGGGTCATGGTCTTGGTCTCTCAGC
>DAIPXU010000079.1:0-6187 GCA_036783055.1 Burkholderiaceae bacterium
ATTGAAACGCCATTCCGGTCATCAGACCAAAGGCCGGACAGGCCCGTTTCTGAAAGAGGGCTCCAATGGTGATCGATGCCAGTGCAATGGCCGAGAGGCCCAGGCTCAGCGTGGTGAGCCCCGTGAGTGAGACCTTGGTGGCCACCACGAGTCCGACACCGGTGAGACCCATGGCAAGCCCGATCCATTGGGTGGGGTGGATGCGTTCGCGAAGAAGGCTTAAGAACGCGGCAGTCAGGATGGGTTGAAGCCCCATGATCAGTGCCACAAGGCCGGCAGTCATACCCTCGCGCACCGCTGCCCAGACGCCGCCCAGATAACCCGCCTGAAGCAACAAGCCTGCAATGGCGATGCGAAGACCGAGTGCCACGGGCGGCCAGGGCCGATGCAACAAGAAGGCAATTGGGATGAGCAGCATAAGCACGAGCACGAACCGAATGAGAAGGAAGGTCATGGGCTCGGCATGGGGCATGCCGTAGCGGGCCACAATAAAGCCGCTGCTCCAGATGAGTACAAAGATGAGCGGGAAGCTCGCGCGCAAGTGGGCGGGGATGGTCATTCGGGGGCTTGAAGCGGCAGAGGCATTTGCATTGATTTGGGGGGATAATGCCTGAATGTCATTTAAAGACCTGGGGCTCCACCCAGACATTCTCCAAGCCGTTGTGCAGGCAGGCTATGAGAACCCCACACCGATTCAAGAGCAGGCCATTCCTCATGTGATGTCGGGTCTCGATGTCATGGGCGCCGCTCAGACGGGAACGGGCAAAACGGCCGCCTTCACCTTGCCCATTTTGCATCGGCTCATGCCGCATGCGAGCACCAGCGTGTCGCCCGCGCGGCATCCGGTAAGGGCCCTCATGCTCGCTCCCACCCGCGAACTCGCCGATCAGATCTTTCAGAATGTTGCGCAGTATTCGAAGAGCACGCCGCTTCGCTCGGCGGTGGTGTTTGGCGGCGTGGACATGAACCCGCAGGTTGCCAACCTTCGGGCGGGCGTGGAGATCCTCATTGCCACCCCCGGCCGACTCCTCGACCATGTCCAGCAGAAGTCGGTGAACCTCTCGCAGGTCTCCATCCTTGTGCTTGATGAGGCCGATCGAATGCTCGATATGGGCTTTTTGCCTGACCTCCAGCGCATCGTCAATCTTCTGCCCAAGGAGCGCCAGAGCCTTCTCTTCTCGGCCACCTTCTCGCCCGAGATCCGCAAGCTCGGCAAGACCTTTCTCAAAGAAAACCCAGTGTCGGTGGAGGTCGCTCGCCGCAATGCCACTGCCGAGAATGTCACTCAGCAGGTCTACCGACTCGATCGACCCGAGAACAAGCGTGCCGCTGTGATTGAGTTGGTCAAGACCTTGGGCCTGCGTCAGGTGATTGTCTTTACCAATACCAAGATTGGTGCGGGCCGACTCGCCCGTGAACTCGTGCGAGAGGGCATTGCCGCCGATGCCATTCATGGTGACAAGAGCCAGAATGAGCGTTTGAGCACCCTCGATCGTTTTAAGAAGAACGAGGTCGAGGTGCTGGTGGCCACCGATGTGGCCGCCCGTGGACTCGACATTGCGGAGTTGCCGGCCGTCATCAACTACGACCTGCCCCATACACCCGAAGACTATGTCCACCGCATTGGTCGAACCGGCCGTGCGGGTGCATTTGGTCAGGCCATCTCTCTGATGACCGATGACGATGAGCGCAACCTCAAGGACATCGAGGCCCTTGTTGGCAAGAAGTTTTCTCGAGAGCATCTGCACCTGAGTGCGGCCAGTCTTCGTTCGCGGGGTGCGGGCAGTTCAGGTGATTCCAGTGGGTTTTCATCGTCCCGCCACTCGGATCGTTCAGAGGGGTCGGATCGCTCAGAACGCGCGGATCGTTCAGAACGCGCGGATCGTTCAGAGCGTTTTGGTGGTTCGGATCGATCGAGTCGCGGCGGCCGAGCCGGGGCCTCTGGTTTTTCTTCAAGCGCATACGCGGCAACGGTGCGTCGGCCCCCTGCCCAGCCCACCGATCCAATCTTCTCCCAGCCTTATGTGGAGCGTGAGCCGGCACAAGCCGTTGTTGCCACTGTGACTGCGAGTGGCTCGGCAGATGCGGGTGGGGCATCTGCCGGACAAGTAAACGCGCCCAATTCGTCCACGCCCAGTTCGACCTCCCCCGCACGAGCGGCGCTCTCTCGCTCGAGCGCAATTACTCGGCGTGGCGAGGAGGTGCCTGCATTGCTTGGTGGCCTGCGCAAGGCCAAGGCCTAGCCGAGCCGGAACGCTTCCCGCATCGGGGCCTCCACGGCCTCGATCCAAGCCCGGGGCATATGGGTCTCCAGATGCGCCCAGGCCGCTTTGAGCTGTTTTGTTACTTTTTCTCCGGACCCAAGGGCTTGGGCCTGGTTCTGCTTGGAGAGTTTCTGGCCCTCTGAGTTGCGCGCAACGGGAACGTGAATCACTTCGGGTTGATTCAAACCAAGTGCGACTTGGAGCATTCGGTGGCGAGGCAGCGAAGCGAGTAAATCGTCGCCTCGAACAATTCGGGCGATGCCCTGATGGGCATCGTCGATCACCACCGCCAGGTGATAACTCCAGAGGCCATCGGCGCGGCGAATGACAAAGTCATCGAGCCCCTGCGGGGGTTCGAGACCCAAAGCCGTTTCGCTGCGAAATCGCGCGGCATTGCCAGGCCTTTGAAGCGAGAGCTTCGCCGCGCCAGATAACCCCGAATCGGACAGTCCCGACTCAGACAATCCGGCCTCGGAAAATCCCGCCTCGGACCTCGGCGGTCGACAGATTCCCGGGTACAACAATTCGCCATCTTCACTTCGCCGGGCCATCCCACCCTCGGCCCAGGCAAGAAGCCGACTGCGACTGCAGTTGCATTCATAGCAGAGACCCCGGGCATGCAAGTTCGAAAGGGCACGCTGATAGGCCTGGTCGCGATCGGACTGATAGAGCACGCCGTTGCTGCGGCCACCGAGTTCAACGGGGAATGCGTCCCAATCAAGGCCGTGGTCGTGCAGTTGTTGAAGAATGGTCTCGGCCGCACCGGGCTGCTCACGAGGCGGATCGATGTCTTCCATTCGAACCCACCACTGAAGGCCGTGGGCCTTGGCATCGAGGTAACTCGCCAGGGCTGCGATGAGCGAGCCCAGATGCAGGGGGCCGGTGGGCGATGGGGCGAAGCGACCCGCAGACGGGGAACTCATTGAGCGAATGCGATCGTCTGGCCCAAGTGACTCATTGATGCACTCTCTTCACGCGCTGAACGTCACTCGATGGCGCGGTGGCTTTTGATGCCTAGGTCTAGAGCGCGCCCCTACTGCTTCTAGCGCGCTTGTGCGGCCTGAAGATTCGCAAAGGCCGACTCGGCGGCCTTCAGAATGAATTCGATGGGCTCGCCCTGGTGTTGAATTGACAAGAAGCCCGCCTCGTAGGCGGAGGGTGCGAGGTAGACGCCGCGGTCGAGCATGGCGTGGAAGAAGCGATTGAATTGATTGCGGTCGCTCGCGGTGACATCGTCCATGTGCGTGGGCAGTGATTTGCTGAAGTAGATACCAAACATGCCCCCCACGCTGTCGGCACTGAAGCCTTCAATTCCTGCATTGCGAGCGCGCTGCACCAGGCCTTGCATCAGTTCGTTGGTGATGCGAGTGAGGGTCTCGAAGAAACCGGGCTCGGAGATGATTTTGAGAGTGGCAATGCCCGCGGCCACTGCCACGGGGTTGCCCGAGAGGGTGCCGGCCTGATAGACAGGCCCAAGTGGTGCGACCACCGACATAATTTCCTTGCGACCGCCGAATGCACCCATGGGCATTCCACCGCCAATGACTTTTCCCAGTGTGGTGAGGTCGGGGGCAATCCCCGTGAGTCCCTGGACTCCTCGGGCACCGACCCGAAAGCCCGTCATCACCTCGTCGAAAATCAGCAGGCTCTTGTGGCTGTCGCAGAGCCGGCGAAGGGTTTCAAGAAAACCGGGCACCGGGCGCACCAGGTTCATATTGCCTGCGATGGGCTCGACAATCACCGCTGCGATCTCTGAGCCGTGTTCGGCAAAGCAGGCCTCGACCCCTGCTGTGTCGTTGTAATCGAGAACAAGGGTCTCGGCGGCAAATGATTCAGGCACACCGGCCGAGGTCGGGTTCCCGAATGTGAGCAGGCCTGAACCGGCCTTGACCAGCAGGCTGTCGACATGGCCGTGGTAACAACCCTCGAACTTCAGAATCTTCGTTCGCCCAGTGAAGCCGCGGGCCACGCGAATGGCCGACATGGTGGCCTCGGTGCCACTCGAGGTCAATCGCATCATCTCCATCGAGGGCAGATGGTCGCGCACCCACTCGGCCAACTCGACCTCACCGGCCGTTGGGGCACCGAACGACAAGCCCGACTCTGCCGCCTTCTGAACTGCAGCGATTACGCGGGGGTGGGAGTGCCCGACAATGGCGGGGCCCCACGAGCAGATGGTGTCGACATAGCGATTGCCATCGGCATCCCAGAGATACGGCCCCTGGGCCCGAGCGAAAAAGCGTGGCGTGCCACCCACCGAACGAAAGGCCCGCACCGGAGAATTCACGCCACCCGGGATGGTCTGTTGGGCGCGTGCAAAGAGCGACTGGCTCTGGGCGATCGAGGGAATCGAGGTGGGTGCGGTCAAGGGCCGTTTTCCTTTGGACTGGTAAGATCAAGCTGCATTCTAAAACGCGACCGACTATGAAAACTTATATGTGTCTGATCTGCGGCTGGATCTATGACGAAGCCGCTGGCCTACCCGATGAGGGCATTGCACCAGGAACCAAGTGGGAAGACATCCCCATTACATGGACATGCCCCGAGTGCGGCGCGCAGAAGTCCGATTTTGAGATGGTGGAGGTCTAGGCCTCCAGCTTTTCCAGGCCTTTCTTTTTCACCACATCGAACCGCGCGAGGGTCTCGCGCCGGGCCACATCGTGGTCCACCACGGGGTGTGGGTAGTCCCTTCCGAGTTGAAACTTCACTTGCCCCATTAGTTCTGGCTGAGCCGACCAAGGGGCATGAATGGTTTTGTCAGACAGGTGGGCAAGCTCAGGAACGTAGCGCCGAATAAAGGCCCCCTTGGGGTCGAATCTCTCGCTCTGACTCACAGGGTTGAAGATGCGGAAGTAAGGTTGGGCATCGCAACCCGTTGATGCGGCCCACTGCCACCCACCGTTGTTGGCGGACAAATCGAAGTCGAGCAGTTTCTCGGCGAAGTAGGCTTCGCCGGCCTTCCAATGAATGCCCAGGTCTTTGGTGAGAAAACTCGCCGTCACCATGCGCAGTCGGTTGTGCATATAGCCTGTTTCATTGAGTTGGCGCATGGCGGCATCGACCAAGGGATAGCCCGTCTGGCCTTTGCACCAGGCATCAAACCACGCCTGTGCCTCTGGATCTTTTGAATTCTGTCGGTGGTCTCGCCACTCGATGGCGTCGTACTCCGGCCTGAAACTTCGCTCAACCACATGCGGGAAGTTGGCCAGGATCTGCATGTAGAAATCGCGCCAGATGAGTTCCGAGAGCCAGGTCTGGGCCCCGGCGGATTGTCCCGGCATGGCGTGAATGAGTTCATGGGCCATGCGCACGGCCTTGCGAATGCTTAGGGTGCCAAAGCGCAGATGCACCGAGAGGTAAGAAGGCCCTTTGACTGCAGGGAAGTCGCGGGCCTCTTTGTAGTCTTGGATGCGGCCCACGAAATCCTCGAAGAGTCGATTCGCACCGGACTCACCGGTGGGAATGCGAAGCGACTCCTTGGCAGCGGCCTCAAAGCCCATCTCCTCAAGCGACGGAAGCGCCATGGGTTCTTTGCGCGTGGCCAATCTCGCCCGAGCGACATCGGGTGAAATGAGTCGGCCACGGAGTAACTCGCCTGCTTCTCTCTCCTGGAAGTGCGCAGGGGTGCAGGACTTGAGCCATGCATTCTTGTAGGGGGTAAAAACACTGAAGGGTCTCGCGGCCTGGGTGAGGACCTCGGTGGTCTCGAAGATGCACTGGTCTTTGACCGTGATGAAGTCCACCCCAATTTCTGCCAATCGCTGGCGCAATTCATTGTCGCGTGCGATGGCCGATGGCTCGTAGTCATGGGCAGCAATCACCCGAGCGGCATTCAAGGCGGTCGCCAGAAAAGGGATGCAGTCGCGTGGCCAGCCGTGCTGGGCAATGAGTCCACCGCCCCAGCCAATGAGGGTCTCATTTAG